>CAYUJA010000007.1:0-8406 GCA_964444875.1 uncultured Acidimicrobiaceae bacterium
GGTACCGACCGGAGGGAGATCTCCACGTCGACAGGTCCCCTGGCAACCGTGGTCGTCGGTGATTGCCCTGCAACGATCGTCGTCGACACGCCTTCAGAGGTCACGACGGTGCTCGACGTTGGTGTGCATGCTGCCACCACCGTGGCAGCGATACTGCCACCCGAGATGGCGAGGAAGGTGCGGCGGGATATGTGTTCGATAGCCATGGCGGGAACTTAACCAATGGGCGCGAATTATCAGCCTTCGGACTTCGGCGAGATGCGGCCTCAGGACGTAGTACGTCATACGTAGGACGTATTGCCGCCTGTAGTCTCCCCGGGTCTCACCGACCCCGGTCACTTCCGAGGTACACGTTCTTACCCACACAGCCGTGTGTAAGTCGGTTTTGTCATTCGCGGCCACCTCGACTTCAACTTCACCGTTTCGGCTCCAGGGCATGGGGCACAAGACTTCACTCAACCCTCATGTACCGCATGAGGGTTGCGCCGCGGGTCGTGTCACATGCCGGGGGTACGCTGGCTGGATGCAAACCGGACGATCGAACGACATGCGCATGTTCTCGGCAGCCACGGTTTCATGGTTCGAAAAGGTGTTCGCAGAACCTACTCCTGCACAATCCGCGGGGTGGGCATCGGTGGCAACGGGGGCGCACACGCTGATCCATGCGCCTACCGGGTCGGGCAAGACGCTCGCAGCGTTCCTGTGGGCGATCGATCGTCTCATCTCGTCTCCTCCCCCACCGCCACGCGAGCGCTGCCGCGTGCTGTACGTCTCGCCGATGAAGGCTCTGGCGTACGACATCGACCGCAACCTCAGGGCACCCCTTTCGGGGATCACCGCCGAAGCGGCGCGCCTGGACCTGGAGGTACCCGACGTTGCCGTTGCGATGCGTACAGGCGATACGCCCCAGAGCGAGCGCCAGGCGATGAAGAGGAACCCTCCCGACATCCTCATCACAACACCAGAGAGCCTGTATCTGATGTTGACGTCCCAGGTGCGCGAGGTGCTCGCCCATGTCGAGACGGTGATCGTCGATGAGATCCACGCGATCGCAGGCACGAAACGTGGCAGCCATCTGGCGCTCTCGCTCGAGCGTCTCGAAGAACTCTGCGCGACACCTCCCCAGCGTGTGGGTTTGTCTGCCACCCAGCGGCCGCTGTCCGCCATAGCCGGTTTCCTCGGAGGCGGAGATGTCGCCGATGACACATGGACACCACGCCCCGTCACCATCGTCGATGCGCCACGAGACCGCACCCTCGATATCGAGATCGTCGTCCCTGTGCCCGATATGACCAGGCCAGACGTCACACCAGACGGACCTCAGGTCAGTGCCTCGCCGTCCATCTGGCCTGCGATGTACCCGCGACTGGTCGACTTGTTGAACGCACACAGATCGACGATCTTCTTCGTCAACAGCCGTGGCCTTGCGGAACGCCTCGCAGCCGAACTCAACCGCCTTGCGGACGGCGAGGTTGCCCAGGCGCACCATGGGTCAGTATCGCGTGAGCAACGCCTCGATATCGAGGACAAGCTCAAGAAGGGAGAGCTGCGCGCCGTCGTTGCGACCTCCACTCTGGAGCTCGGGATCGATATGGCTGCCGTTGACCTCGTGGTCCTGGTCGAGTCCCCTCCGTCGGTCGCCTCCGGGCTCCAGCGCGTCGGTCGCTCCGGACACCAGGTGGGTGCGATCTCGAAGGCCAAAGTCTTCCCCAAGCACCGCGGTGACCTGCTCGAAACCGCGGTGGTCGTCGAGCGGATGTATCGCGGTGAGATCGAGAGCACATCGATCCCGCAGAACCCGTTGGACGTGCTGGCTCAGCACATCGTTGCGATGGTCGCCATGGACGATCGCGATGTCGATGACACGTACCGACTCGTCCGCCGCAGCGCACCGTTCGCGAAGCTGTCCTTAGAAGCCTTTCGTGGGACCCTCGACATGCTCGCCGGCCGGTACCCGTCAGACGATTTCGCAGAACTCAAGCCGAGGATCGTGTGGGATCGATCCCGTGGCGTGCTCACGCCCCGTTCCAACGCACGACTCCTGGCGGTGACCAACCCTGGCACGATCCCCGATCGCGGCCTCTATACGGTGAACCTGCCCGAAGGCGGGCGGGTCGGGGAACTCGATGAGGAGATGGTCTACGAATCCCGCCCCGGTGACACCTTCATACTGGGATCAACGACATGGCGAATCGCTGAGATCACCAACGACAGGGTGATCGTGACGCCGGCACCCGGCGCACCCGCAGCCAAGATGCCGTTCTGGCATGGGGACGCCCCGGGAAGGCCGGTCGAACTCGGCCGTGCCGTGGGTGCGTTCACGCGACAGATCGGCTCCCTCACACGGTCCGAGGCCGTCGAGAGACTCGAGTCGTCGTATCGCCTCGATCCGTGGGCTTCGGCGAACCTCGCAGCATTTCTCGCTGAGGAACGCGAAGCGACCGGTGTGCTGCCAACCGACAGGACCATCGTCGTCCAGCGCTTCAGGGACGAGATCGGTGACTGGCGCATCGTCGTTCTCAGCCCGTTCGGAGGCCGGGTCCACGCGCCGTGGGCGCTCGCCGTCCGCCATCGCTACCGGCAGGACACGGGGAGCAGCGTCGATGTGATCTGGTCAGATGATGGCATCCTGTTCCGCTTCCCCGATACAGACACCCCTCCGGACCTCTCTGCCGTATACCTGGATCCCGGCGATGTCGAGGAGATCCTTGTCAGCGAGGTCGCGGACTCTGCGTTGTTCACCTCTACGTTCAGAGAGGCGGCCGCGCGGGCGCTGCTGCTTCCGCGCCGCAGGCCGGGGACGCGAACGCCGCTGTGGTTGCAACGCCGCAAGGCAGCGAACCTACTCGAGGTGACCAGGGCGTTCGGATCCTTCCCCATCATGCTCGAGACGTACCGCGAAGTGCTTCAGGACCACTTCGACGTGCCGGCGCTCGTAGAGGTGCTCACCGACGTCTCCAAGCGCCGGGTCCGCGTCGCAGAGGTGGACGTCGACCGGCCGTCGCCGTTCGCAAGGTCGTTGATGTTCGACTTCCTGGCATCGTTCATGTACGAGTACGACGCACCGCTTGCTGAGAAGCGAGTCGCCGCCCTGACGCTCGACCGGTCGCTGCTCGCCGACATCCTCGGTGAACCGGAGTTCCGCGAACTGCTCGACGCTCAGGTCGTGGCGTCCGTCGAAGCCGACCTGCAACATCTCTCTGCAGAGCGGCAGGTAAGCACACTCGACGCGGTTGCGGACCTGCTGTCAGACGTCGGTCCTCTCGATGTCCAGGCCATAGCGGCCAGGTCTGTCGAACCATCAGATGTGGGGCCCTGGCTCGACGAACTCGTCGCGTCTGGCCGCGCGTTCGTGAGCCGTGCAGGCCGCTCCGACGTGTACGTGGCGGTGGAAGACGCCGCACGCCTGCGCGACACGGTGGGCATCCAACCGCCTCCCGGCATACCCACCGAGTTCCTCGAACCCGTGACAGACCCCCTCGGCGACATCGTGGGCAGGTACGCCCGGACGCATGGGCCCTTCACTGCAAACGATGCTGCAACCCACCTCGGCATATCCACCGCCGTCGTCACCGAGGTCCTGGTGCGCCTCGAACAGGGGGCGAAGGTCGCCAGCGGCGCCTATCTGCCGGGTGGAACCGAACACGAGTGGGTCTCGACGGCGGTTCTGACACGCCTTCGGCGTCGATCCCTTGCAGCCCTGCGCCAGCAGGTCGAGGCGGTCGACCAGGCGAAGTACGCAGCGTTCCTCCCGGCCTGGCACGCGATCACGGGGGACGGTCGCGTCAGCTTCGCCGACGCGACCCGGCAACTCTCGGGGTGCGTGCTCCCGGCATCGGACATCGAATCACGCATCCTGTCGGCCAGGGTGCCAGACGCCGCACTCGAACTCGACAGGGCTCTCGCGTCGGGCGATCTCGTCTGGATCGGTGTGGAGCCTCTCGGATCGCGCGATGGCAAACTGACCATCGTCGCGAGGAACGCGGTGTCGCTGCTGTCGCTGCCCCCGGCCGGCGACCCGCCGGCCGGTGCCCTCCATACCGGCATCCTCGACGTGCTCGCACAACAAGGAGCGTCGTTCTTCAGCGACATCTATCCCGGCATCGGCGGCGACCCGACCGAGGCCATCGATGCGCTGTGGGACCTCGTGTGGGCGGGACTCGTGACGAACGATTCGTTCGCACCGGTGAGGGCGTTCATCGGACGCAGAGCACGACGCTCGCGGCGTCTGCCGAGGGTGAGCCTGTCACCACCCCATGGCTCGGGGCGTTGGTTCCTCGTTGACAGCCTCCGCCGTACCCCGCCTACAGGCGAAGAACGCGGGCTTGCGGTGGCGCACATGCTCTTGGACCGGTACGGGGTCGTCACGCGCGACGCTGTGATCGCCGAAGGTGTGCCCGGAGGGTTCTCCGGACTCTATCGGGTCCTGTCGTCGCTCGAGGATGTCGGCACGACGCGCCGTGGGTACTTCGTCGAGGGCCTCGGAGGTGCACAGTTCGGCCTTCCAGGGGCCATCGAGCGGTTACGCGCACCAGCATCGGATGGCATGGTCGTGCTGGCAGCCACGGATCCAGCGAATCCATACGGAGCCTCGTTGCGGTGGCCCGAATCCGGAGGTGTCGTGCAACGCAGAGCCGGGTCGACGGTCGCTCTCACCTCCGGCTACCCGGTTGCCTGGCTCGATCCTGCCGGCAGAACGATCGCGTTGTTCGGGTCTGACGTGACCCTGGCTGTGGAGGCTGTCTGGATGCTCGCCCGGGGTCGTAACCGCAGTGTCGTTTCCCGCGTCGATGGGATCGACGTCCGCGACCATCCCATGGCACAGCTTCTCATAGACCGTGGTTTCACACCCGGATACAAAGGGTTTACGATTACACCGACACGACGAGCTGCGAGTTCCCGCTGATGGCATCACCGATCGACGACCTCTACACCACGATCATCTCCCTGTCCTCACGGATAGCCGACCTTCCCGATGGAGACCCCATGCGCGACAAGCTGGAGCGCAAGCGCGAGGCACTGAGAGGCCGTGCAGCGGCCATCGCGCTCGAGGGACGACACGCCACATCGATCGCACGCGAGATCGAGGTGATCGAGCGCAGGCTCGCGAAGATCGAGGCCATGCTCATCACAGAGGGATACCAGGAGAAGCGCGGAGGGAAGAACATCCAGGATCCCAGCGCATACAGCGCCAACATCAACCGCCTGCTCGCCCAGCAGCATGAAGACGAGGTCCGTGCGCTCACCGCACAGCTCGAACGGCTGAGGTCGCGTACGGACACCCGCGACACACAATGATACGAACGCCAAGGATCGGTGCACGGTCGGACCATCCGGATTTCGTGGACCTCGATTGGTCTGAACCGATATCGAACTGGCACAGCAGCCGCCTCGTGTCGATGCCTGAGGGAATCCACCGGCACCCGATCGTCTTCGTCGCGTACACGGAAGGGATCTACGCGATCAAGGAACTCCCGATCCGCTACGCGCGTCACGAATTCGAAACGCTCCGTGCGATGGAGGACGTCACCAGACACGTTGCCGTCCCCGTGGCGCTGGTCGAACGGCCGTGGATCGACGAAGCGAGCGAGGCATCGGGCGCCGTGATCACCTCGTATGTCTCTGACGCATTCCCGTACAGGCACCTGGTGTCGGGCCACGACTTTGGCCGGCGCCGCGGATCGCTCCTCGATGCGTTCGCCGGACTGCTCGTGGAGTTGCATCTGCACGGTTTCTACTGGGGGGATTGCTCGTTGTCCAACACGCTCTACCGGTGGGATGCGTCGTCGATCGAAGCGATCATGATCGATGCCGAGACGTCCACCATCTACGGACACATTTCGAAGGGCCAGCGCATGGAGGATCTCGCGATCATGGAACTCAACGTCGCCGGCGAGATGGCAGACATCGCAGCGGAGCACGGCGCAAGTATCGACGACGCAGACCTGCACCTCGGCTTCGACATCTCAGCGAGGTACGCCAGCCTGTGGGATGAGCTCACAACGTCGCTGGTGGTCACTGCAGGTGACCACTATCGCATCCGTCATCGGATCCACCGCCTCAACACCCTCGGGTTCGCCGTGGAATCGATCGACCTGATCCCCGTCGACAATGGTGTCAACGTGAAGATGTCCGTCAGGGTGGGAGGCCGCCAGTACCACTCCCAACGCCTTCGACAGATCGCAGGGATCGACACCTCGGAGAACCAGGCGCGTTCCATCCTGTCCGATCTCTCCTACCACGAGTCGAAACTCGGCCATACGTCATCCACACGCAAATCGGTCGGAGCGATGAAGTGGCGGTCGATGGTCTTCGACCCGCTGATCCACAGGATCTCTGCCGACCTTCCCGACCAACCCGTGTACCAGGCCTACAGCGACTTCCTTGCCTACCGCCTGATCACCGCCACTGAACGCGACCGCGACATCGACAACGACGAGGCGTACGACGCCTGGAGGGACGCAGGGTTCCCCGGCTTCAAAGGGTCAGAGCATCCTGTGTCTCCCGATGAATAGCTGATGCGCAGCGACACGACGACAGCAGCCGTCACCACAGTCTCGTGAACGCGGTCCTATGCTTGTCGCATGCATGTACTCGTTGCAACTGCTGGCGCACTCAGCCCTGCCGCCGTCGTGGAGTTCGCCAGACATCTGATCGGCGGAACCGGACACATCACCGTCACAACCGTCGTCGAGGTTCCCAGAGAGTTCCTCCACGGCATCGAGGCCGATGACTGGCATCCGCTGCGTGACCGGGCCAAAGCAACGTCCGATGACGACCTTGCCACCGACTACCTCGCGGAGCGTGGTCACCGTGTCACGGACCCGATCCGGCAGGCACTCGAGGCGGCGCGCATACCGTGTGAGGTCGGCGTGCTCGAGGGGACCGATGCCGCAACCGCCATATCTGCAGCGGCGAACGATCTCGACGTCGACGTCGTCATCCTCGGTGCCACGAAACAGATCTTCAACGTCGATGCGTGGGAGAGCGTCTCGGCACGGGTGATGATCGAGTCAGGGCGTCCCGTGCTCGTGCTTCCGCAGTCGCGGGTCGAGACCGATGACGAGGAACATCACAGCGGGTTTCAGCCGCTCACAGCATCGACGGAATCCAAGTAGGCGGTTATCGCTGCCCGTGTCGATGGGATGAACACCTCAGGACGCAAACGCAACTCTGTGCGTACAACCTCGGTTGGCCACCATTGCACGTCGTACGACTCACCATCTGATGGGTTCGGTACGCCCGTTCCCGTGGCGACGACGACGACATGGATGGCAGGGAACGCATCGTAGATACCGGCGATGACGGCGAGTGGCCGCACCGTCGCGATCGAGCGTCGGTCGTCGAGGTCATCAACGGAGACACCGGACACTGAGGTGAGGACGACGTCGGTCTCCTCGCACACCTCCCTGCTGATCGCCGCGATCGGCGATTCACCCGCCCTCCACATCCCGCCGGGTATCTCGAGGAGTCCGTAGACGGCCTCAGCCGGGTTCGCACGGCGCTGCAGCAGGATCGCACGTGGGCCTTCATCGCGCACGACGATGGCTCTGATAACGGGAACCATCACGTTTTCGGTACCGCTGACCGGCACCGGAACCGTCACGTCCCGCTCTCCGTCGAACATGCGATGGTTGCCAGGGGTCATCCCTGAGAACTCTAGGGGGTTGCGGCAGCGGGAACGAGCGCGCGTCAGGATCCGAGTTCGATCAGGGGCGTCGTCGAGGCGGCTACCTCGGTACAGAGTTCATCTGAGACGGAGGATCTACAGAACATCTCGTAGCTGTAGCCACCTTCGGTCCAGCCCAGGCTGATCCCGTCCGGTACGAGGATCGGCACGATGTCAGACCGTTCGGCGCCAACATCTACGGGAGCAAGGCCGATGCGCAACACGCCGAGGCGAGCGGTATCTGACTGATACGGCTCCGACGTCCAGAACCCGAATGCAGCCGCAGTGTCGGGGTCGAGCGCTCCGGTCGTGTTGTCGAACACCAACTGGCTCGTCACCCAGCGGACCTCATCGGGAACCAGCTCAGGGAACGCGACGTCGGGCATCGCTGCTGCGATCTCGGTCCTCGACGCTTGAACGAACCTGCTGTCGAGCTTTCGCTCCCACACCGATCTGATCACTTTCGCGGCGGGGCCGCTGAACTGCGGGTCGATGTCGTCGTTGAACCACAGAAGGTCTTCGGGTCCGATGAGCCCTGCGCCAGATACTTCAGGTTCGACCACAACCCCGACGAGGGTCGTGGTGGTCGATCCTTCGACAAGCACGCGCGTTCTGTCTCCAACACCGTCGAGCAGGCCGGCCTCACCACACGCCGCAAGCAGCAGCGAGGCGAACACGACGAGGACGGTGACTCTCTTCATACCCAAAGGATGGCATGAACGCGAAATTACAGCCAG
>CAYUJA010000007.1:8506-20575 GCA_964444875.1 uncultured Acidimicrobiaceae bacterium
GGACGGTGACTCTCTTCATACCCAAAGGATGGCATGAACGCGAAATTACAGCCAGCAGCCAGAGAAGAAGCCGACAGCCAGAAGCCAGACCGCTGCGCTTTCAGACCGCTGCGCTTTCAGACCGCTGCGCTTTCAGAAGCAGACATCCGTGTAGCTTGTGTGTCATGCCGTCTGACCCGCTTCACCTCATCTTCGGAGGACTCACCGGAGATGCCGCCCTGGACACGGCGACGTCGCGGGCGATCCTGCAACGTGTCAACTCCAGAGAGCTACCCGCAACACTTCAGGTCGGGATGCCGCACCAGGTGGTCGCGTTCGGGAAACACGACACCCTTTCCCCACGATTCATCGATGCGACACAGATCGCCCTCGACCACGGCTTCGACCCGACGGTCAGGATCGCGGGCGGGCGCGCCGTCGTCTTCCATCCCGGCACCATCCGGTTCGCATGGACGGTGCCCGAAGACGAGCCGGCCGCAACGATGCACTCCCGTTTCTCGCTGCTCGCCGAGGCTGTGGTCGGCACACTTGCACGTTTCGGCGTCGACACCGAGATCGGTGAACTGCCAGACGAGTACTGCCCAGGTACCTACAGCGTCCACCTCGCCGATGGTGGAAAGGTGATGGGCGTCGGCCAGCGCCTGGCACGACATGGCGCCCAGGTAGGTGGGATGATCGTGGTCAACGGACGCGACACCATCAACACCGTTCTGGACCCGATCTATCGCGAACTCGGCCTTTCGTTCGACCCGGCAGCGACCGGCGCGGTCTCGGACGTTGCGACCCTCGATGCCGATGCCGTCGCCATGCAACTTGCAGACGTTCTGTCGGGCGGCGACGGCTTCGTTCCTGCCACGGTCGATGGCGTGACGCAGACCATTGCAGCCCCCTTACGCGTGGATCATGTGCCTCAGCATTTGCGTGAGCGCACAGAACGTCCTTGACTCACTCCCGTGCGCATCCTCATCATCAACGGACCGAACCTGAACATGCTTGGCACACGCGAACCCGACACGTACGGTTCCGAGACGTTGCGCGTGCTCGAGCACCAATGGCTCCAGCATGCGTCACGGGTGCGGGTCGGGATCGCAACGTTCCAATCCAATCACGAGGGGGCGATCATCGATGCTATCCAGAGCGCCCATGGGCGCTTCGACGGGATCATCCTCAACGCAGGGGCGCTGACCCACTACAGCTACGCGATCTATGACGCACTGGTCGCTGTTGGCATCCCCACGGTCGAGGTCCACATCTCCAATATCTTCGAACGCGAGGAGTGGAGGCACACGAGCGTGACCGGTCAAGCCGCCATCGCCACGATCTACGGAAGGGGCACCGTTGGGTACGTGAACGCCATCGACCTGCTCACCGCACACATCACGGTGCCGCCCGAGACCGTCTCGTACGGCGACGGTCAGGACTTGATGCTCGATATCCGTACTCCCGACACCGCCGGGCCTGCCCCGGTCGCTTTCGTCATCCATGGTGGATTCTGGCGAGACGTGTGGAAGCGGGACATCTTGGCGCCGCTGAGCGCTGCGCTCACGCAACTCGGTTGGAGCACCGTCAACGTCGAGTACACACGAGGCCCTGGTGCGTTCCCTCAGGCGATCGATGACATCGCCAGCGCCCTGTCGTGGGTTCGTATGAACGCAGATGCTCACGGCCTCGATGCAGACCACATCGCCGTCGTCGGCCACTCTGCCGGTGGTTATCTCGCACTCAAGGCAGCCCACGACGACCCTGCGCTCGTCGGAGCCATCGCACTGGCACCTGTCACGGACCTGCGCGCCATCGGGCAGACGAGGCCAGATGACGACCCCGCTGCTGCCTTCATCGGGTGCACCTTCGACACCGACCCTGCAGTGTGGGGCAAGGCCGAACTCAACGGTGAGCCACTCGTGCCCGTTCATCTGATCCACGGGACGCTCGACACCGACGTCCCACCGCAACAGTCGATCGACTACGTGGACGCCCACCAGGACATGGCAACGGCACACCTCGTCGAAGGCATCGGCCACATGGACATCATCGACCCTCTCAGCGACGCACTCGAAACGATCTACGCGACGCTTGGCGGTCTCAGCCGCCGTTGACGAAGTCGGCGATGCGCGTCAGCCCCTCGGTGAGGTCATCATCGCTGAGCGCGAACGACAATCGGGCGTATCCCGGAGCGCCGAACGCCTCACCAGGAACGATCGCGACGTTCGCCCTGTCGAGCAACAGGCTGGCGAGGTCCAACGTGTTCGTCACGACCGAGCCACCGATCTCACGATTGAGAAGGCCCTGCATGTTCGGGAACGCGTAGAACGCACCCTGTGGCTCGACACAGGTCACGCCATCGATCGACTGCAACAACCTGTGCATCGTCCGCCGCCGTCGATCGAACGCTCTCCGCATGTCGTCAACCGCATCGAGGGGCCCGCTCACAGCAGCGAGTGCCGCCCGCTGAGCGATGTTGTTGACGTTCGACGAGAGATGGGACTGGATTCTCGTTGCGCCCCCCGCCACCTCTGACGGACCGATCATCCAGCCGACACGCCACCCTGTCATCGCGTACGTCTTGGCAACACCGTTGACGACGACGCACCGCTCGGCCATCTCCGGGACGACCACAGGCATCGAGCTGAACACCGCATCGCCGTACACGAGGTGTTCGTAGATCTCGTCGGTCATCACCCAGATGCCCTTCCGGGCCGCCCACGCACCTATCGCTGCGATCTGATCCCTGGTGTACACAGCGCCTGTGGGGTTCGAAGGGCTCACGAAGATCAGCATCTTGGTGCGCTCCGTGCACGCGGCCTCGAGGTCGTCAACCGACACGGTGAAGTTCGTCGATTCATCTGTTGGGATGACGACGGTCGTGGCTCCCGCGAGTTCGATGGCACTGGGATACGTGACCCAGTACGGCGCAGGGAGGAGCACCTCATCACCAGGGTCGAGAAGCACCTGGCAGGTCTGGTAGACCGCGTGTTTGCCGCCATTGGTCACAACGATCTGTGACGGGTCGACCTCGTACCCGGAGTCTCTCAGCGTCTTGGCTGCGATCGCCTCGCGCAGCGCAGGGAGTCCCGCCGCAGGTGTGTACTTGTGTGAAGCGGGGTCGCTCACCGCCGCCATCGCAGCAGCAACGATCGGCTCAGGTGTCGCGAAATCGGGTTCACCTGCACCGAATCCGATGACCGGTTGTCCTTTGGCCTTGAGCGCCTTCGCTTTCGCCGTGATGGCGAGCGTCGCTGAAGGCTGAACGTTCAGCGCTCGTTGTGAAATCGATTCGCGGTTCGTCATGGGCACTACGCTCCCTGTGCAGCCTGTGTGAGAGGTGAACCATACCCATGAACCAGCGCGCCACGATCACGATACCTCGACATCTGCTCCCCTCCGACGGCCGATTCGGGTCGGGGCCTTCTCGCGTGTCGACTGCGTTCGTGGATGCATTGGCCTCCTCTGGTTCGACATACCTCGGCACAAGCCACCGCAAGGCAGGTGTCAGGCAGGTTGTCCGGTCGATCCAGGAGGGTATCTCAGCTTTCTACGGCCTTCCCGATGGTTACGAGGTCGTTCTCGGCCTTGGCGGTGCGACCGCGTTCTGGGATGCCGCCTCGTTCGGCCTGATCGACCGGCGATCAGCACATTTCGTGTGTGGAGAGTTCTCTGAGAAGTTCGCAGCGGTGACCGCCGGCGCCCCGCATCTCGATGAGCCTGTCGTCATCCCTGCACCGTACGGGTCTGCCCCTACACCGCGACACGTCGAGGGTGTCGACGTTGCAGCGTTCATCCACAATGAAACATCAACAGGTGTGCAGGCGCCGTTCGCCCGCCATGGGGATGCGTTGGTGGTCGTCGACGGCACATCGGCGGCAGGCGCTGTTCCCTTCGACGTCGCCGCGACCGATGCGTACTACTTCTCACCTCAGAAGGCGTTCGGCTCCGACGGCGGCCTGTGGCTGTGCATCATGAGCCAGAGGGCGACCGACCGCATCGAGGCGATCGCGGCGTCCAAACGGTGGATCCCTCCCTTCCTATCGCTGTCGAGCGCCGTCGGGAACAGCCGGAAGAACCAGACGTACAACACCCCAGCGCTCGCAACACTGTTCCTCCTCGACAGACAGATATCAGCGATGATGGCTGAAGGAGGACTCGATGCCGTAGCCGGGCGTTGCGCCAGATCGGCTCAGCACATCTATGACTGGGCAGAGCAGCGCCCGTTCACAACACCGTTCGTGACGGATCGCGGTCTCCGCTCCCCCACCGTCGTAACCGTCGACCTCGACGACTCGGTGCCGGTGCCGCAACTGATCTCTGTCCTCGAGGAGCACGGGATCGTCGACATCGGTGGTTACCGGAAGCTCGGGAGGAACCAGGTGCGGATCGCGACGTTCCCCAACATCCCCACAGAGGACGTCGAATCGCTCACCGCCTGTATCGACTACGTGGTGGAGGAGATGTGATCCTTCCGGCCGCCATCATCGGCGCTGCTGTGGTTGCGGCGCTGCTCGATGATCGATCCCCCGGTGCCGCCCGGGCGTTCAAGATGGCTGCCTCGTCGGCGGTCCTGGTGCTGGTGTTCCTGGTATCGCCCGAGATATCGCCGTACGTGGTGCTCATCGTCGTGGGCCTTGCAGCATCGTGGGTCGGCGACCTCGCTCTCACGTTCGAGGGAAGGTCGTCGTTCATCGTCGGGTTGGTGGCATTCGCAGGAGCCCATGTCGCGTACATCGCAGCGTTCGTGGCACGTGGCCCGCTCGACATGGGTGTACTCGGCGCATCGGCCGTCGTGATGACCGTGTTCGCCATCGTGGTTCTGCGCTGGCTCTCCCCGCACCGCCCGCGTGAGCTGCAGGTGCCGGTCACCGTGTACGTCATCATCATCTCCGTCATGGTTGCGACGGCCTTCGCCAGCCATGCGAACACCCCGAACCTGTCGATCCCTGTCGCAGCGGTCCTGTTCGCCGCGTCTGACCTCTTCGTTGCACGTCAGCGGTTCGTGACCCGCTCCTCCGTGAACCGGTTCATCGGCCTCCCCCTCTACTTCGCAGCCCAGATCCTGTTCGCACTGTCCGTTGCTGCGTAGATCCTGTCTGTGGCATACCAACCGAATCTCTGCATCGAGACAACACGGCAGGTACGATGAATCGATGCCGAACCTGATGATCATGCGCCACGGCAAGTCTGACTGGGACGCTGGCGCACGCGACGACCACAGCAGGCCCCTGTCACCGCGTGGCGTAGCCGCAGCCGAGCGTATGGGGGAAGTCATCAGGGATCTCGGCATCATCCCCGACCTCGTCATCTCATCCACGGCGGTCAGGGCCAGGGCAACGGCCGAACTCGCCCGCATCACGGGTGGTTGGCCTTCGAGGCTCGTCCTCGATGATGACCTGTACGGGGCATCACCACGAGGTACCCTCGAGGTTGTCGCCAGACACGGTGGTGACTGTGAACGGGTGATGGTCGTCGGCCACGAGCCGACCTGGTCGATGCTCATCAAGGCTGTGACCGGTGGCACGTGCGCGATGCGTACCGCAGCGGTCGCCGACATCGAGATGCACACCACTGGCTGGGATACTGCGACCTCATCCTCCGGTACGCTGGTCTCGTTGCTCCAGCCGCGAGGGTTCATGCGCTCGTGAGCCACAGGAGCGCACCAGGACCAGGTACACACCCCGAACGAGGCTGAGATGATCGATCTGCGAAGCGACACCATCACGAAACCTTCACCAGGCATGCGAGAAGCGATCGCTCAGGCACCCGTCGGAGATGACGTCTACCACGACGACCCGACGGTGAACGCACTCGAGGATATGGTCGCCGGCCTGCTCGGCAAACAAGCCGCGATGTACGTACCGACCGGTACGATGTCGAACCAGATAGCCGTCCGCATGCATACCCAGCCCGGGGACTCGATCGTCCTCGAAGCCTCAGCGCACATAGCCTCACACGAGATGGGCGGTGCGGCACACCACTCCGGGGTCACGTTGCAGCGTATCGTCGGGACACGCGGCGTCTTCACCGCGGATGATCTCCGTGCAAAGGTGCCCGTCCCACACCCGTCTCTCCCCGTGTACCTCTACGAACCCCACACACTGGTGTGCATCGAGAACACCCACAACGAAGCGGGCGGGACGATCTGGGGTATCGAAGCATCACGATCTGTCGTGGACGCTGCACGCGATCTCGGCATGGCGACACATCTGGATGGGGCACGCCTGTGGAACGCCTCTGCTGCCACAGGGATCGGCGTCGACCGGTTCGCGGAACCCTTCGACACCGTGAGCGTGTGTTTCTCCAAGGGATTGGGCGCACCCATCGGCTCAGCCCTCGTCGGGGACGCTGAGTTCATCGCACAGGCCCGCCGCTTCAAACAGATGTTCGGCGGTGGTATGCGCCAGTCCGGCCTCATCGCCGCGGGCGCGATCTATGCGCTCGAACACAACAGGGAGCGCCTCGTGGACGACCATGCCAACGCCAGGTCGTTCGCCGAGGCAGTTGCAGGTATCGAAGGCGTCACCATCGACCTCGACGCCGTCCAGACCAACATCGTCTATTTCAACGTGCAGAACCCTGGGCCGATCGTCGATGCGTGTCTCGACCGGGGCGTAGCGATGCTCACCCTCGGTGCCACCGTCATCCGGGCCGTGTTCCACCTCGATGTCACCGCCGATGACGCGCACACAGCTGCGACGACCGTCCGCAGCGTGCTCGCCGGCATCTGACAGGCCCAGAACACCGTGCGTTTCGAAACCCCCCGCAAGAGGAGACGCAGACTCGCGATCGAGGCACCCTTCCCGCAGGAGTTCCGCGACCTGCTGGACGCTCAAATGGCACACTGGTGCTGGCTCAGCGACGACGAGCGAACACGGCTCGAGGATCTGATCAAGGGATTTCGCTTCGACAGGAGATTCGAGTGGTCGAACGGCCTCGATCAGTCAGACGAGATCGAGGTCATCATCGCTGCCTCTGCATGCCTGCTCATCCTCGGACTCACCAAGGCGTACTTCCGAGACGTAACGTCGATCATCATGTATCCGAGCGGGGTCGTGATCAAAGGACCCAGAGGATCCCCTGACGCCACGGGCCTCGAGACCGACGCCATCGTGCCGATCATCGGTCAGGCGGCGCTTCACGGACCGATCATCCTGGCGTGGGACTCCGCAAAACGATCCGCAATCAACCCAGATACCGGGCACAACGTCGTCTATCACGAGTTCGCCCACAAGATCGACATGGCAGATGGGTCGTCAGACGGTGCCCCGCCGATGGATCAGGAGGACCGTGCCCGCTGGATCGAGGTATGCACACGCGAATACGAGATGCTGCGCGCAGGCGAGAACAGCCATCCGTTCCTCAACCCGTACGCAGGTGTCAACGCTGGAGAGTTCTTCGCGGTAGCGACAGAGTTCTTCTTCGACAAGCCAGTCGAGATGGAACACCACAAGGCTGAGCTCTACAGCGTGCTCCAGGGGTTCTACCGCCAGGATCCCGCTTCACGCGAACGTGCCTACAAACAGCAACGATGAAACCTATGACGAAACCGGCCGTCCTGTTCCTGTGTGTGCACAATGCAGGGCGTTCCCAGATGGCCGCGGGCTGGCTCCGGCACCTGTCTCAGGGATCGATCGATGTCTACTCTGGCGGGTCGAACCCGGCTAACGACATCAACGAGATGGCCGTGGCTGTCATGGCCGAGGTCGGAATCGACATTGCCGACGAACAGCCGAAACCGTGGTCGGACGCCGAGGTCCGCGCAGCCGACGTGATCGTATCGATGGGATGCGGTGACACGTGCCCGGTGTATCCAGGAAAGCGGTATGTCGACTGGGACCTCACCGACCCCGCAGACCGTACGATCGGGGTGGTGCGCGACGTGCGCGACGACATCGAGCAGCGTGTGCGTCGCCTGATCGCAGAACTCGCGACCCCTACCGATACATCAGGCCATATCGCGTAGATCGACCCTGCGGATCTTTCCCGAGATCGTCTTTGGCAGTTCGGCCATGTAGGCGATCTCCCTGGGGTACTTGTACGGTGCGGTGATCTGCTTGGTGTGGTTCTGGATATCGAGCGTGAGCGCGTCAGACGCCTCGTAACCCGGCGCCAGGACGATGAAGGCCTTCACGATGTTCCCTCGAACGTCGTCGGGTTTCGCGACGACCGCCACCTCAGCGACCGCTGGATGCTCCATGAGCGCAGATTCGACCTCGAATGGCCCGATGCGGTACGCCGCAGAGAGGATGACATCGTCGGCACGCCCGACGAACCAGAGATAGCCGTCTTCGTCGCGAAACGCCCTGTCGCCCGTGTAGTACCAGCCATTGCGGAACACCTCGGCCGTGCGAGCCTCGTCCTGCCAGTACCCGCGGAACAGACCGATGGGCCAGGGTTCCGTTCTCACCGCGATGTTCCCCTCGACGCCTTCGGCGCAGATGTCGCCGTCATCGTCTACCACGTCGACGTCGATTCCGGGGGCGGGCAGCCCCATCGAGCCGGGCTTGACGGGTTGGCTCGGATAGTTGGCCACGAGGACGATCGTCTCGGTCTGGCCGTAGCCGTCATACGGAACGGTTCCCGTGGCGGCGCTCCACGTCTCGATGACTTCGGGATTGAGCGGTTCACCGGCACTGGTGCAGTGCCGCAGCGTGGACCAGTCGTACGCGGACAGGTCCATCTGGGCGAACGCCCGATACAGGGTCGGCGGTGCACAGAAAGAGGTAACACCGAGTTCACCGATCAGGGACAACATGCGGTCGAAGTCGGGTTTGCCGACGATGTTCCACATCACGATGGTTGATCCGATGATCCACTGGCCGAACAACTTGCCCCACGCTGCTTTCGCCCACCCGGTGTCCGACACCGTCCAGTGGATGTCGTCGGGGCCAAGGTCGTGCCAGAACCTGGCTGTGATCTCGTGGCCGAGGGCATACGATCCGACGTGCTGGACCATCTTGGGGTGTGCGGTCGTTCCCGAGGTGAAGTAGAGAAGCAGCGGATCACCGGACTCCGTCGGTTCGATGGCCGCTGGTTCGGCCGGTGCAGCATCGAGTGCGGCACCGAACGTCATCCACCCATCCAGGTCGGATCCGACGACGAGCCGGACGCCAAGTGAGGGGCATTGGTCCAGGACGCTGCTCAGCCTCTCCGCTCCCGCCTCGTCGCAGATCGCAGCGGTCGCTCCGGCACGGTTGATCCGGTACGCCTGGTCCTGTGGCATCAGCTGGGTGGTGCCAGGCATGGGGATCGCACCGATCTGGAAACATCCCAACATCACCGCGTACCACTCGACGATCCGCGGCAGTTGCACGAACACGCGGTCTCCCTTGCCGACTCCCCTGGCACGCAGAACGTGCGCGGTCCTGTGGGCAAGGTTCGCAAGGTCGCTGAACGTGTACCGGTTGATCGTGACACCGTCGGGTTCGATCCCGATGAGAGCCACCTCGTCTGGTGTCTCAGCCGCTCGAGCACCGATCACGTCACCGGTGTAGTTGAAACGGGCGGGTACGTGAACCCGAAATTCTGCCCGTGTTGTCTCGTAGTCCACCATGTTCGCCATCGGCTGTGCCTCCACTCAGCGAGTTTGTCCGTCTGCAGGACTCTCGTCCTCATCGAAGCCAAGTTACACGATGAGACACGCCCCGCGTCGCCATCACCCGACGGTCCGTGCCGTCAGCCGGGAAGGCTCCGTCCGCTATCGTTGTGTCATGGCTGACCCCAACACCGACGATTCCAAGACCAAGCTCACACCCGAGCAATACCACGTGACCCAGGAAGCCGGAACGGAACAAGCGTTCACCGGCAAGTACTGGGACGAGAAACGCGCAGGCACGTACAAGTGTGTCGTGTGCGGAGAGCCACTGTTCTCCTCAGACACCAAGTACGACTCTGGATCGGGGTGGCCGAGTTTCACGACCCCGCTCCAGGGAGCAGACATCGAAGAACACACCGATAGGTCATTCGGAGCCGTCCGCACCGAAGGTACGTGCGGTAACTGTGGCGCCCACCTCGGGCACATCTTCAACGACGGCCCCGGCCCTGGCGGTTTGCGGTACTGCATCAACTCGGCATCCCTCGAACTCGACCCCGAAGAGGGCTGACGCTCTCGCCCGACACCTCCAACCGTCCGAATACCGACAATTGCGCATCGTTGCGAGTCATTGGCGAGCTTGCCACGAAGTTTTTCATTGACACCCCGGATACCGCGGGTAGCTTTGACATCGCGGGTCAGACAGCCACCGACAGGTTCGCTGTAGATGCCCGCTGACGAAATTCCCGGGGGGGACCATATGCGAAAGCTACTCACGATGCTGGGCGCTGCCGCGCTCGCACTGGCGGCGGTGCCGGCCATTGCGGGCGACACTGCACCGACCAACTACGAACCAGGCGGAGAGATCGGCCGGCCGTCCGTCCTCAAGGGGCCGAACGGGATCTTCGTCCATCCGAACGGGAACGTGTACACAGCAAGCGTCCTCGGAGATGAGATCACCGTGCAGGACCCCGACACCGGCGAGATCCTCGACCGGATCGGACCCGAGCGCGGTGTCAACGGCCCCGACGATGTCACGATCGCACCCGACGGCACGATCTACTGGACAGAACTCCTCGGCGGCAACGTCGGGATGCTGAGACCTGACGGTACGTGGAAGACCCAGTTCATCGGTCCAGGGGTCAATCCGATCACGCTATCGGACGACGGGCGCCTGTTCGTCGCCCGCCTCTTCCTCGGTGATGGCCTCTACGAACTCGATCCCGAACTCGTCGACCCGCCCGTGGTAATCATCCCGGACATCGTGAGTCTCAACGGCATGGACTTCGGCCCTGACGGCTTGCTGTACGGGCCGCTGCAGTTCGAGAGTTCTATCGTACGGATCGACGTCGACGCCGCGAACCCAACGGCTGAGACCATCGCAACGGGGCTCAGAGTTCCTACGGGTGTCAAGTTCAACTCGCTCGGCGACCTGTACGGAGTGGACCTCGCGAGGGGTTCGGTCGTCGAAATCGACATATCCACCGGCGACATCACCACGATCGCCCACGTCGAAGGGGTGCTCGACAATCTGGCATTCGACGCAGACGACAGGCTGTTCGTAACTGCCACGGCTAGCGGACAGGTGCTCACGCTGAACCGCAGAAACGAACTCGTCGGTATCAACCAAGCGGGCTTCACCATGCCGAGCGACGTTGCGATAACTCCCGACGGCACCGTGTGGGTTGCCGACTTCTGGTCCCTGCAGGGCTTCGATCGGCCGGGTCGACCGACGCCGACCATCTACAACCGGTACGCTGCGCCCGGTAGAGGTCCTGTCTGGTCGTTCACCGTTGCGGCAGACGGCAACAACGTGATCATCACAGACTGGTTCGACAACACCATCCAGGTGATCGACCCAACGGACGGCACGGTTCTTGAGGACATCCGTACCGTCCCGGTTCCTGGGAACGCTATTCGCCATGGAGATGCCCTCGTCGCTGCTGCGATCGGTCTGGGCGCCGTGGTTGATGCCAACACGGGCGACACGCTCATCGACGGGTTGTTCCTACCCAGAGGACTCGCCTCAGATGGGGACACGCTGTACGTCGGTGACTGGGCAACCGGGCTCATCTGGGCCGTGTCCGACGCCGGCACAAGCGTCGTCGCTTCCGGGCTGGTGACACCCGAGGGGCTTGCCCTCGACGGGGACCGCCTCCTCGTGGTCGAGGAACAGCTTGGCCAGGTGACCGCGGTCGACCTGGGAACCGGCGACAAGACCGTCATCATCGATGGACTTGAACTCGGCTACCGCGCGGTGCCTGGGGGACTTCCGACCGGTCCTTTCAACGGCCTGGCGATTACCCCTCGGGGATCCATCCTCATCCCAGAGGACATCACCAACACAGTGACCGAGTACTGGCCGGTTGGGGACTGACATCGAGTAGGTCGACGAAGTTGACCTGACGCGGTACCGCCGGGATGTGAATCCCGGCGGTACCGCGTCACCGGAAGTCGCGTGACCTGATCTCGGGTACGGGCCACGAGGCCAACCGGTGCGCGACGAGGTTCGTGACGCCGTTGCGGTACTCGAGGTTGCCGGTGACAAC
>CAYUJA010000008.1:0-15452 GCA_964444875.1 uncultured Acidimicrobiaceae bacterium
TCGCCTCGACCGTTCCTTTGCCTATGACCGATCGTGGTTCCTCGAATTCGACCAAACGCAGGGCAGCGGTTCCAGAGACGAGGGCCTCAGTCGATATCTCGAGACCCGGAGCGATCGAGCCGCCCAGATAGGCACCGCCGGGTCCCACGACATCGAAATTCGTGGATGTGCCGAAATCGACCACGATCGCAGGGTCGCCGTGGCGCTCTCTTGCTGCCACGGAGTTCACGATCCGATCCGCTCCGACCTCTCTCGGGTTGTCGATGTCGATCGACATGCCGGTGCGTGTGCCAGGTTCGACAACGACGACGTCACCCGATCCGATGTGAGGGGCGACCCTTCGCAGGGCTGCGGTGATGGCGGGTACGACACTCGATATCGCCACACCGTGGACGTCATCCTGGGAGAAGCCGTCCGCACCGAGAATCCCCGCGAGTTGCCAGCGGACCTCATCGAATGTAGCGTCGGCGTTCGTCGAGACCCGCCAGTGGCCGATGAGGTCGTCACCATCGAACATACCGAGGGCGACCTGAGTATTGCCGACATCGATCGTCAACAGCATGTGTCACCTCCGTACAGGATGCTTTGTCCGTCGAGCCGCGAGCCTACATCGAGCGACCCGTCACGGCCGTCGAGGAACACGTTGTCTATCAGCCGAACTCCTCCCACCGTTGCTGCGAGCGCGAGGAACGACAGATCGATGATCTCGTCGATGAGACCGGCGGATGCCGCATCGGCCACCTCGACGTACTCGAGCGCGAGACCCGGTTCGTGAGCGAGGCGCTCGTGGACCGTCGTGGTCAGCGCCCCGGCGCGTCGCTCGCCCCGTGCGAAACGGTCGGCGGCGCCGAACAATGCGGCGGAGAGCAGCGCCGCCTGTATCCGTGCGCCCGGCGACAACCGGGTGTTGCGTGATGAGAGGGCTAGGCCATCAGACTCTCTGACCGTCGGACACCCGACGACCTCGACGGGCATCGATAGGCCGGCGGCCATCGTGGAGACCAACGCGAGTTGCTGGGCATCCTTGCGACCGAAGAACGCCAGATCAGGTTGGATACCCGCAAACAGCTTGGCGACAACCGTGGCAACCCCTTCGAAATGCCCCGGACGGTGGACCCCCTCCATGGCGTCTCCGACATCTGCGACCGCCACGCCGACAGCCTCGTTGTTCGCATACATCTCGTCGACGGCCGGTGCGAAGACGATGTTCGCCCCTGCGCTCGTCGCGAGCTCGACATCTCTCTGAAGGTCGGCGGGGTAGGAATCGAGGTCGGTCGTATCGCCGAACTGCAGCGGGTTGACGAATACCGAGACGACGGTGGTGACACAGCGATTCGCCGCTGTTTCGATCAATTCGAGGTGTCCCTCGTGGAGATACCCCATCGTCGGCACGAGGCCGACCTTCCCCTGTTCCAACGAGCGAACTTCGGCGAACGTGCGCACCGTCTTCATGTCAGGACGTCAGAGAACATCTCGGCCGTTCCCGCTGTGCGGGCAGTGATCTGAGAGAGGATGACGAACTCCTCGTACCGCCCGGGTACAGCGGTTCGGACCGCGGCGAGTTGCTTTCTGACGGTCTCGCGGTCTCCTCTGGCGATGGGGCCGGTCAGCGCCTCGGTGGGACCGAGTGCGAACGCGTTCTCGATGATCGATTCGACGAGTGGCCTGGCCGAAGCGAAGGGGACTTCGGCGCCGTCGAAGAGATCCTTCGCAAGGGACAGCACGGCAAGCGTGAAGTTCGCGGATGCCGCCGCTGCTGCGTGGTACAGGGGCTTGGCGTCGTCGGTGATGGGGAACGAGTTGCAACCGATCGATGTCGCAAGGTCGATCAGATGTGAGTGAAGCGGTTCGTCGGCCGTGATGCCGATCCACGATCCCGGCAACTGGCGTGCACCGCTGATAGGGTCCGGCATCGTCTGGAGTGGATGGAACGAACCGACCTGGCTGCCTGTTGTCGCGATCGAGTCGAGAGCCGCTACCGACACCGCACCCGATACATGCACCGTTGCCGTGGGGTCAGCGAGACGAGCGATACCGGCAGCCACCTCTTCGATCGCATCATCGGAAACCGCGATGACGCGAAGGTCAGCCAAGCCGCTTGCGACATCGAACAACGATCGAGTTTCCGCAACGGCATCGGCAGATCGCCCGTCGACACCGACGATCGTGTGTCCTGCCCTGGTGAATGCGATTCCGAGCGCACCCGCGGCTCGGCCGGTGCCGTACAGAGCGATGTTCATAGATGGCTCCGATCCTGTAGCGGGTATCGGTCCGTGTGGACAAGGCTAGAACACGCCATGGGGTAGATACAAACGCAGGTGTGGAGGATCCAACCGGATCCTCCACACCTGTTCGCCCCCCTGGGGTCACGGCCCGCTAGAAACCGCAGTCAGCAGGACTGATCGGGTCAGCAGGATATGTCGATGTCGCAGTGACCTGGCCTGACGGCGAAACCGTCAGGGAGAAACTGCTCGCCAATACGAGGCTCCCGTCTGTCTGGCCCCAGTAGTCAGATGCCCACTCACACTCGCCCGCCGGGAACCGGAACGCCTGATCAGGCGGCGTGCCAGGGAAGTCAACGAACGGTCCCGTCAGCTCACATTTCTGCTTCTCGGTCGCCGAACCGTCGGGGAGTTCCACCCTCTTGACGAAATCACACTCGGCGAACATCAGCTCGACACCTATCGCGTTGTCAGCGTATGCCGTCGGCACAACGGTCGTGAATGGTCCCTCGATACGGTCTGTGATCGCACCGGCCGCCATCGCAGGAGCGATCACGCCAAGCGTCAACAACACCACAGACACCATCAGCGCGAAACGAGCGGTTCGCCCCCGGACTGTTCTTCCTCTCATCATCTTCCCCCTCATCGTTGTTTCTCTGCCGCCTAGGGCTGTTCGATCACAAACCTCTGGCGGTCTGTTGACGATCGTCCCTGGCGGTTGTCAAGAAATCCTCAAAATCGGACGACTGTCGATGGAATCTCTATGCTTGCACCCGTGCAGTTTCAGGTTCTTGGTCCATTACGCGTCGAGAACGAAGGTGAGCCGTACGAGCTAGGGGGACCCAAGCAGCGTGCAGTGCTCGCCCTCCTCGTCGCGTCAGCCGGAAGACCCGTGTCAACGGAGTCGCTGATCATGGACGTGTACGGAGAGGACGCCGACCCCAAGGTGAGGCGATCGCTCCAGACGTACATCTCGAGTCTCCGCTCTGAGTTCGGCAACGTGATCCACCACGAGAACCAGGCGTACACGCTGAACATCGACCCTGCTTCCATCGACGCGGTACGGTTCGAGAGGGCGATCCACCGCGCACGGGCGACCACCGATGATTCCGTGTCCTCCGACATACTGGAAAACGCATTGGGCATGTGGCGCGGCACGCCCTATCGCGACATAGACGCCTCGATCTCGCTGCAATCGGAGATCGCGCGCCTCGAGGGGCTCCACGCTGAAGCACTCGAAGCACGCATCGAACTCGACCTCATCGCCGGGCGTCATCGTGAACTGCTCGTCGAACTCACCGATCTGACATCGACCTATCCGATGCGCGAGGGCCTGCGTGGGCTTCAGATGCTTGCGATGTACCGATGTGGCAGGCAAGCCGAGGCACTGCGAGCGTACCAGCAGACCCAGGCGTTCCTGCGCACAGAGCTTGGCCTCGACCCCTCCCCTGAACTCCAGGCTCTCGAGGCGCGCATCCTGGAACAGGATCCCGATCTCGACTACCGCCCGAAACCCCGTCTACGGCCGGCACCTGCACGGTACACGAGGTTCTTCGGACGCTCCCGAGACATCGATACGGTTCGTGGCCTGCTGTTGGAACACCGGATCGTCACCATCACGGGAACGGGCGGAATCGGGAAGTCGAGCCTCGCTGCCGAGGTGACGACGACGCTCATCGAATCCATGGCGACAGCGTTCGTCCCGGTCGACGCGCACCCACACGAGAGCATCGAGACGTTGATCCTCAACTCGCTCGGGGTCACAGTCGTGGGTCGGTCCGGTTCGCTCGAGGCGATCGCCGAGGTGCTCTCGCTACAACCCACGGTCCTCCTTCTGGACGGCTGCGAGCGAATCATCGACGAGATCCCCCTGGTCCTATCCGAGATCCTCAGCCGCAGCCCCTCGACGAAGGTTCTCGTGACCAGCCGAGAGGGCCTGTTCACTCCGGGTGAGCATCGCTTCCTCCTCGGCCCGCTCGACCAGGGCGAAGGCTCCTCGTCGAGCTGGCTCTTCGAGAATCGAGCGGGGATCTCGGGTCGAGAACTCGATGCAAGCTCTCGAGAGATGGTGTCCGAGATCGTCGAACGGTTGTCCGGGATACCGCTAGCACTCGAGCTCGCAGCGGCGAGGCACCGGACGGTCCCGCTCGCGGAGATCGTGAAACAACTCGACCGGCAGCCAGGCCTCCTCACAGCCAGGCGCGGCTCACGCGAGCGCCACCTATCGATGAACGCGGCACTCGACTGGAGCTACGACCTCCTCGACCCCGTGTCACAGACATCCTTCCGTCGTCTCTCCGTGTTCCGGCAGGGGTTCCATCCGGATGCCGCGGCCTCGGTCCTCGAGATGGACGATCCAACGGATCAACTCCACACGCTTGCCGACGCATCGCTCCTCGTGCCCCCCGACGCCGACGGCGGTTTCCGCATGCTCGAACCCGTGCGCCAGTTCGCACGGATGCACCTCGAACGATCCGGGGAGCTCGACGAAACGCTTCTCGGCTACGCAGGGTGGATCCTTGGACGGTGCGAGATCATCGACAGTGAGTTCCATACGGGTAACTCAGCAGAAGCTCTCACGATGCTGCGCATGTACGGCCCCGAGATCGAAGCTACGGCCCGATGGGTGCTGGACTCCGGCCGGCCCGCGTTGACGATGGCGCTCGTAGATGGTGTGTGGCAACCGTGGCGGCTCTTGTTCGACCCGCGGGGCCTGCGCGACAGCTGCCTGGCCGCCATCGAGCACCCGGATGCCCCGGGAGGCGATGCGCTCCTCCGATCACTGGCCCACGCGGCATGGTTGTCGATGGAGACCGATCGGGACACGGCGATGGAACTCGTGGACCGATTGACATCCATGTACCAGGGGTCAAGCGATCCGGGAACCCTCTACACGGTGATGGCTGCCATGGCGATCGTCCCACGAGACCAGAACTCTCCGGACCGCACCGAAACGGAGATGGTTGGTCTCCTGGCGATGTGGGACCGCGCCATGGAGTACGCCACCGTGCTCGGCTGGCCCGCCGAGCGATATCTCTACACCCGGGCAGTCCTTCTGGAGGACCTCGGACGCATCGATGAGGCGGACGCTGCGCTCCGACAGGTGCTCCTGTGGGCGGGCGAGTCACGGCCGCTCGAGCGCGGGATGGCTCTCCATGCCCTTGCGAGAAGCAGGACGCTCCAGGGATCCTTCGACGAGGCCATCGCCATGGCCACGGAGGCGGCCCGTCTGCTCGTCGACGGTGGCGACCTGAACTTCGCTGCCGAGGCCCAGTACAAGAGGGCGCATGCGCTCTATCTGTCCGATCGTTCAGACGAAGCGATGCGAGCGCTGGCGATCGTGGACGAATACCACAAGCTGATCGGCCTGCCTCCATCCTCCCACGAGGACCCTGCATTGGTCGCGGCCATCACCGGCGACCTCGGCGATTGGGACGGCTTCGTCTCTCTCATGGAGACGTGGATCGGTCAGGCGCCGTCGACCGAGAACGGGACCAGGGGGGATCTGTTCCTCATCGGCGAGCCGGCGTTCCCTTCCCAGGTTGGGCTGTTGATGTACCCGACCGCACGCTGGTTGGTCTCCGTGGGGAGGCGACGCGACGCGGCCCGTATCGTCGCAGGCGCACCGATGGCGTTCGATGCGACGGCGTTCGACGGATGGGAGGACATCGGCGAACCGGACCGAATCGCTCACCTCGGGAGCGAACTCGACGGCGTTCCGGCCGGGGATCCCCTCTCGACGTTGGACGAGATGTACACCTACATCGTCAACTGTTTCCGTTAGGACTTTGGCGTCCAGATCCGCCATATGTGGCGGCGCTGGACGCCAAAGTCCTAACGGATAAGGTTGTAGGAACTGCCTGTGGCCCGATAGCCACCGTCATCGCCCCAGACACGGATGGTCCCAGACACGGATGATTCGCTACGGTGCTCGATGCGCGCTTCTGCCAGGTGATACAGGTCGTCGGCGCCGACATCCGCGAACGTGGCGGAGAACTCGACCGTCGGCGTGAAGATCGCAGGACCATGGGGTAACAAACCGAGGTCCTGCATCGCCGCAGGCCAGATCGCGGCGTCGATCGGCATCAGGATCGCTGCGGCTGTGAGGTAGGCATCGTGCGACCCGAGGCCCGCGTTCGGACTCCACAGGCGAAGCACCGGTTGCGCTCCATCAGCAAGGTCTGGCACCTCCCAGTTCTCGAGCGGGCCCCAGTTGGTTGCAGACAGGCCAGCGGGGCGCCCGAGGGACGAGATCAACTCCCCGATCGGAGTGCTCGATTCGATACCGGCCGCGTCGGGTGCCGGCGGGCCGGATACGACAGGGGGCAAAGAGGCAAGCGCGCTGATCGTCGAGCGCCCGACGAGCATCGAGCCCACGGTCAGGCTGACGATGACGTCGATTGACCTGGCGCTCTGGCGATCGACAGTGATCGACGCCCGAGCCTCAGCCCCAACGGGCACTCCGTGAAGGAACCGGTGCCTGAACGAGACCGGGGACATCTCCGGGGCGACGTCTCTCAGTACGAAGAGCGAAACAGCGCTCAGGAAGGCACCGAACATGTCACCAGAACTGTTCGCCCAGTCGGGATGGCAATCGAACGACCACTCGTCGTTAGAGCGCGTGAGCGACATCGCGTCTTCGACGCCGGCCAACCATCTCGTCCCATCGGGGTGGAGCGGGCCGCTGACGCGTCGCATGGCCTGGCCGGCGACAGCGTCGAGGGCGTGTGCGTACAGGCCGTCTCCGTCGGAGAGGCGCGGGTCGGCCTGGACGAGTGGTACGAGGACGAATCGCCTGTTGCGGATCTCGGGGTGAGGGATGGTGAGCCCCGGTTCGTCCAGTCTCACACCGTCATACACCAGCAGGTCGAGATCCAGCGTTCTCGGCCCCCACCGAACGTCACGCTGGCGGCCGCGTGAGGCCTCGATGCCGAGCAACACGTCGAGAAGTTCCCTCGGGCCAAGGTCGGTGTCGACGGCGACGACCGCGTTCAGGAACGGGTCCTGTTCGACCCCGCCGACCGGCGCTGTCTCGTAGATCGAAGATCCTCGGGAGATCGAGCCGATATTTCCGATGGCTCCGAGCGCTGATCCGAGGTGTGCGAACCGGTCACCGAGGTTCGATCCGATGCCGATGTACGCGAGTGTCATCGTGACTCAGGATGCAGGGATGAGGCGGCGCCCTTCGGGCCCGATCGCTCTGCCCAGTATCCGCTGGATCACGTCTGTAGCGACGATGGGATCGTCGATCAACTGCGTGTGGATGAGATACCCGGCGAGGATCCCTGCGAGGGTGTCATCGATAGTGTCCCTGTGGACAAGGACGACAGCATCGGACGGTTCGAGCGATGATGCCAGGGCGTCGAAGACACCGTGCGTGTTCTCAGGCTCGATGTCGTCTTCGACCCGGTACCACGAGAACTTCAAGCCGACCGCATCGTACGCGCTCGTGCTCTGCTGAGCAGGTAACAGGCTGAGCACCGAGTTGATGCCGTGATCCTGCAGCCACACGACCTCCTCCTCACGACGGACGCGGCGGTGCTGGAACCCGTATCCACCGATACGTTCGGAAGTCGCGAGTTTGTCTTTGATGACCCAGCGGAATCCGCGGGGTTCAAGTCCGGTTGATTTCTTGATCATGTGCCTCAGTTGGCACCATAGCGTTGGCTGCAATGCCTACATCGACCGCAAGGCGAACATTGTGGACACGTAGTATCGAAACTCCTCCGGCGACACCGAGAGCGACCGTTGCCGCTGTTGCTGCATCCCGCTCGACGGGAGTGGTTGAACCCCTGACCGGAGCGAGGATGGTGCCGAGGAACCGCTTGCGACTTGCACCGATGACCACGGGATAACCACGTTTCGCAAAGACATCGAGGTTGGCCATCAGATCGATGTTGTGTGCGAAGGTCTTCCCGAAGCCGATGCCTGGGTCGATCGCTACCGCCTCGGCAGCGATGCCGGCCGCTTGTGCAACACCGACGCGCACGTCGAGGAACTCGCCCACCTCACGCACGACGTCGTCGTATACGGGGTCCTGTTGCATCGTTGTCGGTGTTCCGAGCATGTGCATCACGACGACCCCCACCCCCGCATCGGCGCATATGGCTGCCATGGCGGGATCAGACAGTGCCGTAACGTCGTTGACAATGTGTGCACCTGCACTGATACAGCGGTGCGCGACTTCGGACTTCGCCGTATCGATGGACACCGTGGCACCGGCGTCAACCAGCGCCGTGACCACGGGCAGGACCCTGGAGAGTTCGACGTCAACCGGCACTGCGCTCGCACCAGGACGCGTCGATTCTCCGCCCACGTCTACGATCGCTGCCCCGTCGGCCACCATCTGGAGGCCTGCTGCGATGGCAGCGTTGCGGTCGAGATGATCGCCGCCATCGGAGAAAGAATCGGGGGTGACGTTGACGATCCCCATCACCGCTGGGACCGCGAGGGACAGTTCGCCGCCTCTGATCCGCCACGAACCGGGCCTCACGGCGTTACGTCAGCCCGTCGGTTCGTGCAGCGTATCCCGGCATGATGGAAGAGATCCCATCGGGAGCTTTGAGACGGATCGTTCCATCAACGCCATGCTCCCACTTCGGAACGTCGTGGAAGAGTTCCGCAACTTCCTTGGCTCCGACGGTCTCTTTTTCCATCAGAGCTTCGGCTATGCGGTGGAGGGCCGCTTCATGGGTCCCAAGGATGGTCCGGGCCTCGTCGTGGGCCTGGGTGATGAGGAAACGAATCTCTTCGTCCACCGCCGATGCAACATCGTCGGAGAGGTCCTGGTTCTTCGAGTAGTCCCTCCCGAGGAACACCTCAGCATCGGGCTTGCCGTACTGGAGCGGGCCGAGTTTGTCGCTCATTCCGTACTCCATCACCATCTTGCGGGCGATTCCCGTGGCCTTTTCGATGTCGTTGGATGCGCCGGTCGTCGGGTCGACGAAGATCAGCTCTTCTGCGGTGCGGCCTCCGAGAAGCATCGCGAGTTGGTCGATGAGTTCTGAGCGGCGCATGTAGTACTTGTCCTCGACGGGGAGCGCCATGGTGTACCCACCCGCGCGACCTCTCGGGATGATCGTGACCTTGTGGATCGGGTCCGCGTTCGGCAGGGCGAACCCGACGAGTGCGTGGCCACCTTCGTGATATGCCGTGATCTTCCTCTCCGCTTCGGACATGACCCGAGACTTGCGTTCGGGGCCGGCAATGACCCGCTCGGTCGCTTCTTCGAGTTCCTTCATCGAGATGACGTCCTTGTCGGTGCGAGCAGCCAAGATTGCGGCCTCGTTGATGAGGTTGGCAAGGTCCGCGCCCGTGAACCCCGGGGTCTGACGGGCAAGCACGCCGAGTTCGATGCCGTCGGCGAGTGGCTTGCCCTTGGCATGGACGCGCAGGATCTCTTCACGGCCCTTGAGGTCCGGCCTGTCGACGACGACCTGGCGGTCGAAACGGCCGGGGCGCAAGAGGGCAGGGTCGAGGATGTCCGGGCGGTTCGTCGATGCGATGACGATGACGCCGGACTTGACATCGAAACCGTCGAGTTCGACAAGCAGTTGGTTCAGTGTCTGCTCGCGCTCGTCATGGCCACCGCCGAGTCCCGCGCCTCTGTGGCGGCCGACAGCGTCGATCTCGTCGATGAACACGATCGAAGGGGCGTTCTGTTTGGCCTGGTCGAACAGGTCCCTGACACGGGATGCGCCGACGCCGACGAACATCTCGACGAAGTCAGACCCAGATATCGAATAGAAGGGCACGTCGGCTTCACCGGCAACCGCACGCGCCAGCAGCGTCTTTCCGGTTCCCGGGGGGCCGTACAGCAACACACCTTTGGGGATCTTGGCTCCCATGGCCCTGAACTTCTGAGGATGGGCGAGAAACTCTTTGATCTCTTCGAGTTCTTCAACCGCCTCGGCAGCCCCGGCAACGTCGGCGAAGGACACCTTGGGAGTGTCTTTCGTGACGAGCTTCGCCTTCGACTTGCCGAACTGCATCACACGGTTTCCACCCCCCTGCATCTGCATGATGATGAAGATGAAGATCCCGAAGATCAGGATGTAGGGCAGGATCGTGGTGAGGAACCACTGGATCAGCGAAGGGTTCTCCGCATCGACGGTGAACGCGACGCCAGATTCCTGGAGCTGTGTGGTCATCTCTGGTGAGTATTCAGCGGGATACCGCACGACGAACTCGTACGGTTCGCCTCCGTCGTCGATGGTCCCGGCCAACTCGTTCGAGCGGTCACGCAGGACGAGGTCCTCGCCGACGTTGCCTGCCTCGAGTTGTGTGGTGAACTCGTTGAGGTTCAGTTCCGTCGGCTGGGTTGCCTCGTTGAACAGCAGCTGGAACCCCATCACGACGACGAAGATGACAGCGAGGTATACGAGAATGGTTCTCGCAGTGCGATTCACAGTGCTCCTCTAGTGGTGGTACATGCCAGGACTCTTGATCCAGGACGGCTACCACATGGTACGCCGAACCTCTGTCAAGTTTGCCACTGATCTCGTTCAGTCAGCGCCTTCTACCTCTGCAACGTACGGAAGGTTCCGGTACTTCCCATCGAGATCGAGCCCATACCCCACAACGAATTTCGGGGGTATGTGGAACCCTTCGTAGGCGATGTCGAGCGGTGGGCGCTCGACGCCATCCTTGATCAGGAGTGCCGCAAGCGAGAGGCTCGCAGGCTTGCGCACCATGAGGTTCTTGAGCAGGTACTGCAACGTCAACCCGGTGTCGACGATGTCCTCGACGATGAGAACATGCCGATCCGCGATCTCCTGGTCGAGGTCCTTGAGTATGCGCACCACGCCGGAACTCTTCGTTGCAGACCCGTACGAAGAGATCGCCATGAAGTCGAACTCGACGGGAAGGTCGATGTACCTGGCCAGGTCGGCCATCACCACGAAGGCGCCCTTCAAGATACCGACGAGGACGAGGTCCTTCCCCCGGTAGTCCCTGGTGATCGCCGCGCCCATCTCAGCCAACTTCTCGTCGATCTGGCGGGCAGAGATCAGCTCTTTACCGATTTTCACGAATGCACTTTCCCTTCGATGATCATCACGTCGTCTCCGTTGCGAGGCATGGCCCACGCAGCTGTTCTGACTCCGTGCACGGCAGCAATCTTGCCATCAATCGTGATGAGGAGCCAACACGGGCGACAGATCTCTGGCACGCCGTGGTCACGAAGAAGTTCCGTCACCGGTGCAGAGCCAACGCCGACATCGAGGCGGTCGCCCGCCGCGACGGGTCGGATGCCAACGGGCCCGGCCGATGCATCGATGCGTACCACGGAGAACCTACCCCGCGTGTTGTGCGGCGTCGGGTGGCGGGACACGGCCAGCGAAAACGCCGCATCGCCCCATGTGAACGATGCCACGCCATCGACCTGTCGTTCACTGCCACAGGGCCTGTGGCGTCGTGTCTCGAACACGATCATCGGAGGTTCTCTTCGCATGTGTATTCCGCCGGAGACGACGGCTGTAGACCCGTCACGGGCGACCGCGAGGACCGCTTCGATGTCATCCATCGAGCCAGGGTACGGGTCGCCACAGAGACGCAACGCCTCACGCACAGCCCGCGACGCCACGGCGAGCGGAGCCGTCGTGATCGCGGGCACCGGCAGGGAGACATGGCCTGTGAACGTGGTCACCGCAATCGCGTCTGCCATGGACGCCAGTACGGCGTCGTCGCTGCGTGCCAGGCCGGCAGCACGCACGAGGTTCCCGACGATCCCCGGTGCGTAACTCTGTTCGAGTTCGGGGATCAGCTGGTTGCGTATCCGCGAACGGAGGAACCTGCCGTCGGTGTTCGCGGGGTCGTCTGTAAAGGGAAGCCCGAGCGTGATCGCCTCCCTGCGCAACTGCGGGCGCCCGAACGCGAGCAACGGCCGTCTCCACGGCCCGCGGACGGCCGGGATTCCAGACAGGCCTCCCGCGCCGGACCCGCGCATGAGTCGCATGAGCACGGTTTCTGCCTGGTCGTCCTCCGTGTGCCCGGTGAGGGCGACCTCCCCGTTCTCGAGGATCGCCTCGATCGCTGCGTACCTCGCCTGTCTGGCACGAGCCTCGAGGTCGGGGCCGTCCTCGACGACGGCATCGACGACCGTGAGCGGCACGTCGAGTTCAGCAGCGAGGTCCCTTGCGGCCTGTTCGAGACGCGGCGATGACTCCAGGCCGTGGTAGGCGAACACGGCTCGCACCGGTGCACCGGTCCCCGCCGAGACCGCCGCATGCAGCAGGATCGCTGAATCGGCGCCGCCTCCGAGGGCTACAGCGCAGGGATGCCCACCGACGGCCTCATGGACTGCCGCGGCGAACCGGCTGGTCATCCATGCATCCGATCGAGCCAGGCCCCTGCGTCGTCGATCTCTTCGAGCGTTGGCAGCGTCTCTGGCGACTCCCACGCCATCGACAGTGCATCCCACGATGCGCGTTTCTCGACGCTCGTGATGAACTTCGCTCCCTGCTCGTACTGCTTGAGCTTCATCTCGATACCGACGAGCTTCATGAAGGCGGTGGTCTTGGGGTCCTTGCGCCTGGCCTTGAGCACAGACGACATTCGTGCAACGTCGACGATCTCCCTCTCCCCGATCCGATCCATCACGACATGGCCGTGTCCTTCGAGGAGCGACATCAGTGCCTGGACCTTGTCGAGTATCGCCTGTTGCTCTGGTGATGCGAACAGCCCGATCAGCCCCGTATCTCCCAGGAGGTCATCGCGAGACAGGTCTCCACGGGTGATCTCTCCGACGACCCGTGCGACCTGGCCGCTGCTCGTCTTGGACGTGGCGACGAGTTCACCGACGAGCGACAGGAAGTAGCCGCGCATCCAGGGAACACCGGTGAACTGGGCGCGGTGGGCACACTCGTGGAGCGCGACCCAGAAACGGAAATGTGACGGACGGAACTCGTGCTTGCGTTCCATTGCAAGCACGTTCGCCCCTACGAACAAGACGGTGTCCCCCTTGTCATCGTCCCCCGTGGGAAGGACGAGCTCGTACTGGCCGAGGACGCGTTGAGACAGGAACCCCAGAACGGCGCCCAGCTCCATCCCCATCACCTTGCCGGCCACGCCCCGCGACCCACCAGAGGTTTCCTCTAGGGACTCCGACAGCGGCGCCATCAACGCCGCAAACGAGTCTGCGTTCGTGCGAACCCAGTCGTCTCTGCTGATGACACCCACCACGGGCGATCCGGACAGGCTCAAGCCTGTTTCTTCGGCGACCAGGGCACTGGCTCGTTGAACGTATCCGTCGGCCATCATGGCGAACTTGCGCTCGTGGTACGTGCCCGCAAGCGGGTATGAACCGCTGAAGCGGCGCGCAACGGATACAGCGGTGTCCCAATCGACCATGGTCATGTAGCGAGGGTAGACAGTTCACAGTTCACAGTTCACAGTTGAAGAATCGTGGGCAGGCTCGACTGAAAACTGAGAACTGTGAACTGAAAACTGAGATCCTCTAACTCACTACGTGGTACTTGCGGCGGATGGACCGGTTGTAGCCGATCGCGAGTCCGACGATCAGCACAACGGTGCCAAGGACGATCACCGGGTAGATGAAGCGGACCGTCCAGGGCTGTTCAGGCACCACCTCGTCGGGCGGAGGAGCCTCGACCGCGGGTCCCTCGTCCTGTGAGATCTGTTCGGGGACGGCGGTCGTTTCCGTCGTAGCGCCTTGAGCCGAGTCCTGGCTCGCTGCAACCGGGCCGACAATGGCCACCATGAGCACAGCAATCAAGGAGAACAAGACGAGTGTGTGTATGCGCTTCATCGATGACAGGTTAGGGCAATCGCGCCCGCCAGCAAAGAGAGGAGCTGTCGGCTGACGACTGACAGCTGATAGCTGACGGCTGACGGCTGTCAAGCGCGAGAAGGGGCGCCGACATCGCCGGCGCCCCAGGAGGGTTCGTGAATCGGTCGGCTCAGGCGTCTGCCTTGACGATGCGACCACGAAGGCGTGGGTACTTGGTCGGGGCGTGTGCGTAACACCATTCCCTGCGGTTGTACTGGCTGAGTTTGGTCTCACAGCCAGTCTCCTGGCAGGTACGGCCGCCAGCGTAGGTCTTGGGTGCCCTGGTCGCACCGGTGAATTTTCGTCCCTTGAGGGAAGTATCTTGCATGCTGATCTCCTGGTGTTGGGAACCCAGACGTCAGCAGTCGGGGTCCTCGTGTGCTCGCTCTTGCTGTAATAACGCTCGGAGTGAGTCAAAAAGTTCCACAGAAGGTTCAGTTCTTCCTCCTGAGGCGATCCGTTCTTTCAATTGCGTCTCGAAGGTAAAGGCATCCATGCACGATCCGCACCGTTTTAAGTGCCATTGGATACGCGTCCTGTGCGATGTTGTCATCTCATCATCGATGTACTCGTAGATGTATTCGATTGCGCGATCACAAGCGCTCATGACGTCGGCTCCACTATTCCACGGTCAACTGCCACACTCCATAACTTCCTTTGCAGCGCTTTTCTTCCCCGATGTAGCCGCGACATCACCGTTCCGATCGGAACGTCGAGAATTTCGGCGATCTCTTTGTACGAGAACCCCTCTACGTCTGCGTACAGGACGGGCAACCGGAAGTTCACAGGAAGCGACTCGATCGCCGCGACGATGTCGTCGTCGACGAACATGTCGAGCGCCTCGGTCTCTGCCGACATCGATGCGCCGGACTGCTCCCCGAGGCGTTTGAAGAGGTAGAGGTCCTGGAGTTCACCAAGCTCCACCTCCTGGGGCCGGCGCTGGGCCTTGCGGTACTTGTTGATGTACGTGTTGGTGAGGATGCGGTAGAGCCATGCCTTGAGATTCGTGCCCTCCTCGAACGAGTCGTACGCTCGGTACGCCTTCAAGAAGGTCTCCTGGACCACGTCTTCGGCATCCGCCGGGTTTCTGGTCATCCGCAGTGCCGCTGAATACAGCTGTGATGCGTACTGCATCGCGTCGGATTCGAAATTCGCCTGATCAGCCATGGGGAGGAGAATAGCCATCAGCCCACAGCCAACTGCAGACCGCTCGCAAGCTCACTTCCGGATGACGGACGTTTTCCGTTCTCCGTTTTCGGTTTACCGATTCGCCGCCACCGAAGTACCGAGATGTCAGCCGACAGCCAAGGCAGACCGCTCCGCTGCCAGACCGCTCGCAGGCTCGCTGACAGACAGGAACTCCAATCGGAATCCGAAAGCGCAGCGGTCCGAAAGCGCAGCGGTCCGAAAGCGCAGCGGTCCGAAAGCGCAGCGGTCCGAAA
>CAYUJA010000008.1:15552-19141 GCA_964444875.1 uncultured Acidimicrobiaceae bacterium
GCGCAGCGGTCCGAACAACGGAAAACGCCCTAGCCATCGGCGACCTCGATGGCCTCCCCAAGGGTGAATCGGTTCTCGTAGAGGGCGCGTCCGACGATCGCCGCCTCGTATCCGCTGTCACGCAGCATGGCGAGGTCATCGAGGCTCCCGACTCCACCGCTTGCGATCAGCAACAGCCCTGGGGCGATTCGTGCCACCGTATCGAGTATCTCGATGTTCGGGCCCTCCATTGCGCCATCGCGCTCGATGCCCGTCACCAGTGCGACTCCAACGCCCGCCGCTACCACCCTGTGGGTGACGGTACGTAGGTCGACACCGTCGTCGAGCCAACCTGAACCCCGCGCTCTCCCCCCTCGCACGTCGATCGCAGCGACGACCCGCGTCGTCCCGACCGCATCGACGATCGCTGTGAGCGTGACCTCGTCGTGAACCGCTGCGGATCCGACGACCACTCTGGCCGCACCCGCATCGACAGCCTCGGTTGCGCTCGGCACATCGCGAATGCCGCCACCGACCTGGAACGGGATGCCGGAGCCACCCAGAGATCGCCACAAGCTGCGGGTAGGCTCCCCGGTCCGTGCACCTTCGAGATCGACGACGTGGACCATCTGTGCACCCTCGTCCACCCACCGGCCCGCAACGTCGACCGGGTCGTCCCCGTAGGCCGTGACGGCGTCGTAGTCACCATGGAGAAGCCGCACGACGGCTCCGCCGAGGACGTCTACAGCAGGAATAATGTGCACGTCGTCCTCCAGGGGGAACTAGTGTTGTAGTGTGCTAACATGCTATCACACTACAACACTTTAGGACCACCACATGCCAACATCACATCGCCCTCGCTGGGCTGATACCCCGGACGCACGGTCCCTCCTGGAGGCGATCGTGACACTCACGGACATGGACGAAGCCCAACGCTTCATGCGTGACCTGTGTACACAGAGGGAACTCGATGAGATGGTCGCGAGGTGGGCCGTCGTACGCGGCCTGGCCCAGGGCATCTCCTACCGAGCGCTCCACGACGCAACGGGGGTGTCCACAGCAACGATCACGCGCATCAACGACTGGGTTCGCAACGGAACCGGTGGTTACGGCGAAGCGCTCAGCCGCCTCGGTATCGAGCAGGTGGCACGATGATGCCGGCGAACACACGAGTCGCCGTTCCCAACAAGGGTCGTCTGGCCGACCCCGCTGTCGACCTTCTCCGCAAAGCAGGCCTCCGGTTCGAGGTCTCATCGCGTGCACTGTCCGTACCGGTGCGCAACATGCCCGTGGAGGTCCTGTTCGTTCGTGCAGATGACATACCAGAGCTTGTCTTCGATGGTGTGGCCCAGTTCGGGATCACCGGCCTCGACCTCGTGGCTGAAGCCTCCCTGGACGTCGCGATCGTCTCAGAACTCGGGTTCGGAAGATGCAAACTCACAGCGGCAGTCGACACTACATCGACGGTGATGGCGATCGAGGAGCTCGAGGGGATGCGGGTCGCGACATCGCACCCCGCAACAGTGAGCAGGTTCTTCGAGGACAAGGGGATCGAGATCACCACGGTCGCCATGAAGGGGTCCGTGGAGGTCGCTCCGAAACTCGACATCGCAGATGCGATTGTCGACCTCGTGTCGAGCGGATCGACGATGATGGTCAACGGTCTGCGACCGATCGCAACCGTCCTCGAGTCCCAAGCTGCACTGATCGCCAGAGATGACATGTCAGATTCGCCGTTGACGACGATGGTGCGTGCGGTCGTCGCTGCGAAACGCCGAAGGTACGTTCTGATGAACGCCCCACGTGAGAGCATCGGGAAGATCGAAGAGATCATCCCCGGCGAGGAATCGCCGACGATCGTCCCACTGTCCCACGACGGGATGGTCGCCGTGCACTCGGTCGTCGACGCGGACGACATGTGGACCGTGCTCCCACGGCTCGAAGCGGCAGGCGCATCGGCGATCCTGGTCCTCCCGATCGAGCAGATGATCCCGTGAGGCTCGCGATCGAGCGCATCGATCTCACCACGATCGACCAACAACAGCGTCGGGATCTGACCACGCGATCGGCCGTGCCCGACCCCGACGTCCTTGCTACCGCGACCCGGATCACAGCCGACGTTCGCAATGGCGGAGACGCCGCAGTGATGGAATACAACACTCGTTTCGGGGGTGGTGCGCGATCGGGAAACCTCATCGTGTCCCCCGACGAGATCGCTGCCGCATACGCCGACGCATCCCCGGACCTGCTCACAGCCCTCGCATCGGCGATCACGACGATCACAGCGGTCCACGAACAGCAACGACCAACCGATCAGGTAGTCGAACCCGTGCACGGTGTCACGGTGGCCCGGCGCTGGTCGCCGCTTCACAGGGTGGGGGTCTACGTGCCCGGCGGAAGGGCCGCCTATCCATCATCCCTGCTCATGGGTGCCGTCCCGGCTCAGGTCGCCGGTGTCGAAGAGATCGCCGTCACCTGCCCTGCGGCAGCGACCGGCACAATCGACGCTGGAGTGCTCACTGCCTGTCACCTCCTCGGGATCACCGAGGTGTACGCAACGGGCGGTGCCCAGGCGATCGGCGCGCTCGCGTACGGCACGGAGTCGATCCCGCGTGTCGACAAGATCGTCGGCCCGGGAGGTACCTGGGTCACGGCCGCGAAACTCTCCGTGTTCGGCACCGTCGGTATCGACCTTCCTGCGGGCCCGAGCGAGGCGATCGTGATCGTCGACGAAACGTGTGACCCGCGGATCGCCGCGGCAGACCTGGTGTGCCAGGCCGAGCACGGACCAGACTCGATCGTTGCACTGCTTGCGCTCGATCACGCAACGGCGGATGCAGTACTGGCCGCTGCGACCACGCAAACCGAGACCCTCGAGCGTGCAGACATCATCACGACGGCACTCGAAACCCACGGCTTCGTCGCGATCGCACCGAACATCACCGAGGCGATCGCGTTCACCAACGAGTGGGGTCCCGAGCACGTGTCCGTCCTCACGCGATCAGCGCCGACCGTAGCCGACGCCCTCACCAGGGCGGGTTCCGTATTCGTCGGTGAGTGGACGCCCGAATCTGCGGGCGACTACGCAACCGGCGCCAACCACGTGCTGCCGACGGGCGGCCTCGCGGCATCGTACGGGCCACTGTCCACCGAGGACTTCGGCTCGTGGCGCCAGGTACAGGAACTCACACGAGCCGGCCTCGAACGCCTCGCTCCGACCATCAGAGCGCTCGCAACGCATGAGGGCCTGACCGCCCACGGAGCGTGCGTCGACATAAGACTCGACTCGCAACCCATGGAGGAACAACCATGACCCGCACCGCCTCGATAACGAGGAAGACGAACGAAACCGACGTACGGATCGCTCTGACGATCGAGGGAACCGGCATCACGAACATCGATACCGGTGTTGGCATGTACGACCACCTGCTCACCTCTTTCGGCGTGCACGGATTGTTCGACCTCGACATCACAACGGTCGGCGACCTTCACATCGATGAACACCACACCGTTGAGGACACGGCGATCGCGCTCGGTGAGGCGTTCGACGCGGCCCTCGGCGACAGGTCGGGCATCACCAGGTTCGCAAGTGCGATGCTTCCGATGGACG
>CAYUJA010000009.1:0-2347 GCA_964444875.1 uncultured Acidimicrobiaceae bacterium
ACAGAAGAGCCGACAGCAGACAGAAGAGCCGACAGCAGACAGAAGAGCCGACAGCCAACAGCCAGCAGCCGTCCCCCTTTCAAGGGGGACAGCAGAGGAGCCCTGCGACGATGCAGGGGGATCACAGCCGTCAGCCGATAGCCAGAGCACAGAGCACAGAGCACAGACAGCGGAGAACGCCTCCGAACAGTACGATCGGTTGTGATACTCATCGAGGAGGCGATCCTGGAGCGGCGCCGGTTCAGCGGAGCAGTCGACCTTGCAGCCATGCAGGCGATCGTCGCGCAGCGCACGCGGGTGATGGGGCCGTGTACGAATCTCCATCCAGGTGATATCGCCCACCGTATCTACAGCGGGTTACGTGATGGCGACCCGGGTGGCCTCGTGCCCATCTGGCAGGACGTACGCGGCATCGCGGCGTTCGGCATCATCTGGCGAGCGGACCACTCCTTCGACTTTGTTTCACGGATCGACGTGGACGGCCGCGTCGTTGCCGCCACCGTCGCGCAGATCGCGGATCTGGCTTCGGTGAACGGCGAGGTGGCCACCGACGTCATCGGGGACGATCGTGCGTTCACAGAGATCCTCAGACACCTCGGTTTCGCCCCTCGGGTGCATGAGTACATGTTCAGCCGGGTGAAGTTGCAGACTCGCATCGATACCCACTCTGCAGGTTTCGGCATTCGCTCCGCACGTTTGTCGGACACCCGCGAACTCGCTGCCGTTCACCGCGGCGCTTTCGGCGGCGACTGGACACCTGCCGGGTACGACCGTCGCATGCGGATGCCGGGGTATGACCCAGGAGACGAGATAGTGGCCGTCGATGCCGAAGGCACCTTCATGGGTTTCGCCGTCACCTGGTATGACGCGGTGAACGCGGTTGGATACTTCGAACCCGTGGGCATTCACCGTGACTACCACCGTCGTGGCGTCGGATCGGCGCTGCTCACCGAAGGGAAACGGAGAATGCGAGATCGAGCGATGACGACTGCGACGGTCTGGCACGCTCGGCATGATCCGGGTGCGATCGCGTTCTACCGTTCGAACGGTTTCGATGCCGTCAATACCGTCACCCGCTGGGAGCGTATCTCCCATGGAGACGGCTGAGATAGCCCTGTGGGTGAGGGTTGCGGAGATGAGGATGGTTCAATCCCGGTATGCGTGACTGGTCGACGATGCCGAAGGTGGAACTGCATGTCCACCTCGAGGGCGCGATCCCTCTCGACGCCTTGTGGGAACTGATCGAGCACCACGGCGGCGATCCAACAGTACGAACCCGATCCCAACTCAACGACTGGTTCACCTACCGCGACTTCGCGCATTTCATTGCCATATGGTCGTGGATGGTCGGGTTCCTGCGGACATACGACGATTTCGAGTTCGCAGCCGAGGCGTTCGCCAGGGATCTGGCCGGACAGAACATTCGCTACGCAGAGGCCTTCTTCTCACCGATCGACTTCGCTGCAGCAGGTCTGGCGCCGGGAGAGATCGCCATGGCGATTCGGAGTGGCCTCGATCGTGTTGATGGCATCGAGGTGGCGCTGATCGTGGACCTTGTGCGAGATTTCGGCCCGGAGAGAGCAGCACAGACCCTTTCAGCGATCACAGACGTCGCACGGGACGCCGGCGTGATCGGGATCGGGATCGGCGGACACGAAGCACCCTATCCGCCGGGGCCGTTCGCCAGCGTGTACCGCCAAGCACGGGAGGCAGGGTTCAGGCTGACGGCACATGCAGGCGAGGATGCCGGCCCCGCAAGCGTGTGGGATGCGGTGACACGTCTCGGTGTCGACCGGGTGGGCCACGGTATCCGCTCGATCGAAGACCCGCGGCTCATCGAGCACCTGGTAGCTCACGAGATTCCGCTCGAGGTGTGCCCGACCTCGAATGTGCGCACAGGTGTCGTGGCGCACTGGGACGAGCATCCGGTTGCCAGCCTGATCGACGCCGGAGTCGTAGTGACGATCAACACCGATGACCCTTCGATGTTCGGTACGACACTCGCAGGGGAGTTCGCGGCGCTCTGCGAGCGGTTCTCCCTCGGAGACGACACCGTGAAGCGATTGTCGCATGCGGCTGTGGAATCCTCGTGGGCGGACGCCGCCACGAGAACCCGCCTGACCGACGAGATAGAGGCCTGGTGGGAGTCGTCTGTGGGGCGTTAGAGGCGCCCGGCTTCTGTGATGCGTTGCAGGAACTGTTTGGTGCGGGGCTCTCGAGGTTCCGTGAAGATCTGGCCTGGTGGTCCGTGTTCGAGGATCTTTCCCTGGTCGAGGAAACACACCTGATCTGCAACGTCTCGTGCGAAGCCCATCTCGTGCGTTGCGATGACCATGGTCATACCGAC
>CAYUJA010000009.1:2447-5167 GCA_964444875.1 uncultured Acidimicrobiaceae bacterium
TGGGGGAACAGGTTGAACGCCTGGAACACGATCCCCATCGTCTCTCGAACTCGATTGGGATTCACCGAGGGCGCCGCAATGTCGGCTCCGTCGATCAGGATCTCCCCATCGTCGATGGGAACCAGGAGATTGACGCACTTCAACAGCGTCGACTTCCCCGACCCGGATGACCCGATGAGACAGACGACCTCGTGAAGGTCCACGATGAGGTCCACGTTTCTCAGGACCTCCTTGTCCTCGAACGCCTTGGACACACCTCTGAGTTCCAGCTTGGGAGTCGTCATGTCCTACCCCGATCGCTTCTTGCGGTTGTCGCGTTCTGTGTACCAGTCGGTGAAACGCGCAACGGGGACGCTGACGAGCAAGAACAGGATCGTTGCTGCGACGTATCCCGTGTAGTTGAACGTGCTCGCTGCGTAGATGTCCGCTTCCCTGACCGCTTCGCGGATTCCGAGCACGAGTACCAGGGCGACGTCCTTTTGCAGGCTCACGAATCCGTTCAACAGGGCGGGGACCACGTTGCGGATCGCCTGGGGGACGAGAACGTATCGCAGCGCCTGGACCTGGGTGAGGCCGAGGGATCGGGCAGACATCCGCTGACTCTCGTGGACCGATTCGATGCCTGCCCTGTAGACCTCTGCGGTGTATGCGCTGTAGCTGATGATGAGCGCGGTCAAGCCCCAGAACAGGGCACTGTTGGGTACACCTGGCAACTGCAGGGCCGGGATGCCGAACCCGAGCAGCAGGATGAGCAGGATGACCGGGATGCCGCGGACCAGGTCGATGAAGATGATCGCCAGAGCACGAAGCGGGAAGAAGGCGGGGCCGCGAAGAGACCGGATCATCGCGATCCCGAGCGAGAGCGCCAGGATGACGACCTCTGCGAAGAGGAACATGCGGATATCGAGCCAGAATCCGCTCAAGATATCGGGGAACGCCTCGACGAAGTGGTCCCAGCTGAAGAACTGTCGCTGGACGGCGGGCCAGGCGTCGGATGTGAGGATCGCCCAGAGCGCCACAGCGATGAACAACACCGTCGAGACGAACGCTATCAGTGCCGCCCGCGTGCCCTCCTCCTTGCCACGAGGCGCACGTGGGGGCCCCAGCAAGCCGGGGCCCCCACCGAAGTCGTCAAGCGACGAGCGCTCACTCATCGAGCGTTATCCGGTGATGACAGGAATCGCTCCGTCCAGAGTCAGATACGTGTCCTCGAGTTCCTTGAGCGTGCCGTTGGAACGAAGCGTCTCGAGCGCTGAGTTGATGCACGCCACAAGCGGGTTCCCCTCGGCAAAGAGCATGCCGAGTTCCTCAGGGTCGTCTGCTTGCGCTTCGAACTCGCCGGCGATGATGGAGCCTTCGACCTGCACGGCTATGACGAAATACGCCGTGGGCAGATCGAGGACCAACCCATCGATCTGGCCGGCGTTCATGGCGGCTTCGAGGTCGACGTTCTCATCGTATACGTTCGGCTTGGTGTCGGGTTGGATGACGTCCTCGATGAATGCGAGGCTGGTCGTGCCGATCTGTGCCCCCAGAACCGCAGTCTTGAGGTCGTCGATCGTCGTCGCCGATGCGTACGGTGAGTCCGGGTAGACCACGAGCGACTGCTTGGTGACGTAGTAGGGGTTGGAGAAATCGACGATCTCATCACGGTCAGACGTGATCGAGTACTGCTGTATGTTGAAATCCCAGTCCTTGGGTCCCGGAGCGATGGCTTCGTTGAACCCGGTGCGTGTCCACACGACGTCGGTGTCGGCGAGTCCAAGTTCATCTGCAAGGGCATATACGAGGGCCGCCTCGTAGCCGAGCTTGGACTCGGGTTCATCGAACCCTTCGCCATCGGGTGTGCCAACCCATGGCGGGAACGAAGGCTCACCGGTTGCAACGGTCAGTTGTCCGGCGGTGACGAGATTGAGGTCCGCGACCTCGCACGAACCAGCCGCTGCAGTGGGCCCCGCGCTGTCGCTGCTCGTGCTGCAAGCAGCTGCGACGAGTGCAAAGGCGATGACCAGCGTTATCAGCGTGGTCCAGAACTTTCGGCGTTGTGCCACGGGTACCTCCGGGTCGACTATGCGAGCATCCTACCTGCATACCACCACGCTGGATACACCCGCGAAGTCGGCCTCGTCAGTCCCTGAAGTTGATGTACTGGAGGGGGAGGCGGAAGTCGAGGGCCTTGACCGCGGCGATGACGTCCTGGAGGTCGTCACGCTTCTTGCCGGAGATCCTCAGCTGGTCTCCCTGGATCGCAACCTGGACCTTGAGCTTCATGTTCTTGATGTCCTTGACCAGTTCCTTGGCAGCGTCTTGCGCGATCCCCTCATTGAGCGTGAACACCGTCTTGAAGCGACCCCCGCCGATCTGTTGGGGTTCGCCTCCTGTCACGGATTTGAGGGAGACGTTGCGTCGCACGAGTTTTCCCTTGAGCACATCGATCGCAGCGTCGAGCCTGCCCTCGGACGAACTTTCGAGCGTGATCCCGTCCTCCGAGAGCTTGACCGACGTGTCGGTGCCCTTGAAGTCGTAGCGGTTGACGATCTCTCGGGACGCCTGGTCCACAGCGTTGCGGACCTCCTGGTTGTCTACCTGGGAAACGATGTCGAATGAGGGCATGAGGACAGCCTACAGCCAACAGCTATCAGCCGTCAGCTTCTTCTCTGGCTGTCAGCTGTCGCCTTCTCCTCTGGCTGATGGCTGACGGCTTCTTCTCTGGCTGTCAG
>CAYUJA010000009.1:5267-18668 GCA_964444875.1 uncultured Acidimicrobiaceae bacterium
CAGCTGTCGCCTTCTCCTCTGGCTGATGGCTGACGGCTTCTTCTCTGGCTGTCAGCTGTCGCCTTCTCCTCTGGCTGATGGCTGACGGCTTCTTCTCTGGCTGTCAGTCCGAGAAGGGATTTCCCCCTGGGCCGCGGCGCACGACGGCCGACCAGACGGTTTCGTAGTGGTCGCGATCGAACGGGTCGATGTGGGGGAGGACGAACTCCTCCCAGGCCGAGTGCATCGGGTCGTTGGCGTGGGCGTACATCCGCAGGCCTGCCGGGTACCTGTCGAGCACGGTACGCAATGACATCGGCGTCTCGACCCTCGTCCTCGAGTCACCGGAGGTGAACGACGTGTTGATCTCAACGGCGAGTTTGGTGAGCAGCGTCCGCACGTTCGCGTCGAGTCCTGGGTGTCTCCTCTTGAGCATCAGCCCGAGATCCTCTTCTCCGGGGAACGACTTTTCCCAGATGATCCAACGGTCTGCGAACGCCTTGTTGAGCGTCTGGGTACCTGCGTAGTCGCGCAGGTCGGTGGGGTTCAAGGTTCCGAAGATGCGTACATCGCTGCGCAGCCTCACCATCTCGCCTGTCGGGAGTTCCAGTGCTTGGTGGCGATCCAGCAGACCGTGAAGAGCGAACAGGGTCTCTGCACCGGCCGCGTTCAATTCGGAGAGGTTGACGATCGCGGGCCCGCGTAACGCCCGCGTGATGTCCCCGTCTTCCCATTGACTCTCCGTGCCACCCATCCCGTCCCCGTGAAGCTTGATCGACCCGATCAGCGTGATGTCGCGCACTTCGCCGGTCAGCGGTATCCGGTAGTACGGGGTTTCGAGCCTGGCAGCGAACTGTTCGAGGTCGTGGTCCTTCCCCGTACCCATGTGGCCCCTGAGTGCCAGGTGGAGCGGGGCATCGGTGAAGTGCAGCCTGCGGATCTCCTCGAGGCGTGCGAGACGGTACTGCATGCCGAGGTCGACGTAGTACGGGTCAGGCGTCGGGATGTGGTCGCGACGGATCTCGGAGTCCGCGAGATCACTGTCGATCTCGGGAACGGGGAGTACGACGTCGGGGCCGACGCCAGCCGGATCAGAAAAGGTCACTGCGTTTGTCATGGGTGTCTCCTAGCCGGTGAAAGTGTCAACGAAATGGTCGCTCGCCTGTGTCCACCAGGCGTCCGTTCCGGATTCTGTGATCGTCTTGTGCAGGGTCGAGCGAACGCCGTCGACCATCGCGGATGCCAGGTCGAGTGGATGCTCGACCACCTCGGCGCGTGAGTACGCGGTCCGCACGGTGTCGTCTCCGATGCCGATGCCGAGAACTGTCGTTCCTGCGCGTTCGACACTCGCTACCGTCTCTGCGAGGGCTGCCACGGAACCTCTCGTCATCCCGTCGGCGAGCACCACGAGGATGCGGTGTGTCGCCCGCTGCGCTTCGAGACGCTGCGCTGCATGTGCGACGTTGAACTCATCGACGTTCGCAGCCTTGTCGAACATCGAAACGGGGGGCGACGACTCGGGCGCACGGCGCGCCTGGCTGGCAGCATCGCGTGGTGCCGCAGCGGTGAAGAACAAGCCGGCCAGCACGTCTTCTGCAACGCGCCAGCGGTCGTTGAACCCCTTGACGAGGTAGTGGTTGACGGTCCGCGTCAGGCGTTCGGCGTTGCCCTTCTGGGACTGGCGTAGCCCTGCTGTTGCCCTGGTACGCATGTCCCTGTACGCCTTTTCGGTGTCGTCTGGTGACGCCACGAACGACCGGTTGAATATCGCGATCTCGAAGTCGATCTGGAGTTCATCTGCGAGACGTGCGAGCGTCCATGTCCCCAGCAGTGCCGCAGCCATGGCCCAGGGAGACTTGCGCGTCCCTGCGGCACGTGGCTGGAGCATCGAGGCAGACCCATCGACGAGCAGGCTGAGAGAATAGGATCGTCTCGAGGGCAGGTCCCTGCGCTCGAACATCCTGTCGTAGATGCCTGCGCCGAGCAGAAGCGGTGTGTACGGGGAGAGGTCGCCTGCATCGAAGCCGCTTCTCAAGCCCCTGCGCTGGTTGGCGAGAAACAAGGGATACAGCTCTCCCGATACGCGGTGCTGGGTGATGCCCCAGTCCGCCGATGCCTTGATGAGCATCTCACGGCCCTGGGCAGCGAACGTGGCGAAGGCGTACGGAAGGTCGGTGACGAGGAGCTTGCCACCTTTCCCCGTGGGGAGGTAGACCGTGGGAGCGGTCGACACCTTCATCAGTTGATCGGTCGCCGGGTCGCCTGCGGTATCTGCTTCGCCTTTCTTTCCCTCCTGAGCCGACACGCTCTGTGCCGCGGAGCGTGTCTGATCGTACGAATCTCTGCTGGCGAGCGATGGTGAGACCATCCTCACAGCGTCGACGGTCTGGGAGATCGTTGCAGAGTCCACTTCCCGCTCTGCCTCGAGGCCCCGTGCCGTTGTCGACGACGCACCCTCCTGGACCAGGCCGTGCATCCTGGCGACAGTGAGCAGCTGCAATGCGATGGTGCCGACCGCCCAGGGATCGTCGATCTGGGATACCGGCTCCATGAACGCCATAGCGTCATCGATTGCCAGGGCGACATGTGGCTCGAGGCGGCGTTGCACGTCGTCTCGTTCCTCATGCCCGCCTGCGATCAGGAAACACGCGAGCGCGAACTGGCCGAGGGGACGGGCAGTTCCGAGTGCATGCCCGACAGAGGTTCGATACAGATCCTTGAGCACCGAACCAGCGCCGGGGTAGGCGCTGAAGTGTGCCCGCTCCTGGCGAGCATCTTCGATAGAGAGGAACATCGCTTCGGCTGCCGGCCCGCCTATCGCGTTGAGCGCGGACAAGAGCGGTACCGCGTCGGGGCCCGTGTCACCATCGTCGTCGAAATCGATGTCGTCTTCGGTCAGGTCTGGCCGTACGACGTCCTCGTCCATCTCCCCGAACTCGAACAACCCGATCGGGACCATGACCGGTTCGGGTTCGTCGGCTTCCTGTTCGGGAGCTTTGAACTGCAGCCACTCCTTCGGGATGGGGCGTTCCTCGTCGAGATCCGTGGCGATCAGGTGGATGACCTCGTGAAGGGCAGACGTGAGGGCCACCTCTGAGGGTGTCACCGGAGCCGAGCGTGCGTAGGCCGTCTGGAAGACTCTGGGGTCGATGACGATCGTGTCAGCGGTCGCGGTCGCCTGTGTTCCGAGCCGGACCTGGAGTTCCTCGTTACCGGCGAGGGATCTGGCGAACCGTGTCACCGCGGGCGCCACGCGTTGATAGCGCGCGATTACCGCCTCGATCGCCCTTTCTTCGGGCGGAAGTATCTCGTTGAGGACGGATTGGTCACGGGCACGCATCAACTCCCGAGTCTACGGCGGTTCGAGGCCAGCGACGCGAAAGTGTTGCGATCCGGGCGTCAATCGCTGCTCGTGAGGCGGAAGAACGTTCTCCCCGATTCGTCCATGGCGAACTCTTCGAGGATCATCAGCAGGTCTGGGATATCGCTCTGGGATACCGACCAGCACACGTTCCCTGTGATGGTCCCACCGGGGAAGACCTCTCCCATGTCGTCGATCGCGTCGGGAAGGCTGCCACATCCGTCGGTCGTGTCCTCGTACGCGACCGATGATGGCCCCACGGTCTTCCAGGTCATGTCGGACCAGAACTCTCCCGAATCGGGTCCCACAAACTCCGCCTCGATGGTGACCATGACGAACTGGTCACCATCGGCGGGAGGATCTGCGAACTCGTTCTCATCGAACACGACGTCCGTAGCATCGGGGTTCACGTCAACGACGCGCACCTTCCAGTCCCCGACCTGAGCGATGTCGCCGAACGCGTTAGCGGGAACACGCGAGAGGTCCGCGGTGGCGGCCTCTGTAGGTGTCACAGCGGCCATCTGTGGGTCGAGCGCATAGGCGACCCGATCCCCGGTCTCGAAACCGAACGGTTCGAGGAGGAGAACGAGGCCATCGGCGTCTTCGGCAGTGACGGACCAGCAGAGGTTCCCTGTCACGACCCCGCCGGGGAACGCTTCCCCAGAGTCTGCGATGTCGTCAGGGATGAACCCGCACTGGTAACTGGCCTCCTCGTATGCAACCGACGATGGACCGACCGTTTTCCATGTCAAGTCCGACCAGAACTCTCCCGAATCGGTGCCTGCGTATTGTGCCTCGAGCGAGATCATGAAGAACTGGCTCCCGGGTTCGGGCTGATCGGTGTATTCGGAGTACGCGAGAATGTCCTGGTACGCATCGGGTGCCACAGCCACGACCCTGATATTCCAATCTCCGACCGCACCGAACTCACCACCATCGACAGGATCATCGAGTGTCCCGTTCGTCGCCGAGTTCGTCGTCGGGGCGACAGTGGTCGTGGTCGTCGTGACCGGCGAGATCGCGGTCGTCTGGACGGTCGGTCCAGACGACGTCGGCGCCGATTCCCCCGATGAGCACGCTGCGGCGACGACCACGATTGCAGTGGCCAGGCTTACCAGACGGATCACGAAACACCTCTCTCATATGAGCCCAATGGCGACATGTTAGTACAATGCCAAGTCGTGAGCTAAGGAATGTGCGGTGTGGGCTGTCTACAGACCGAGGAACGTGGCGAGCGCCTATCGACGGCGCCATGGGTGTCCGCCTGTACGATGTACACGTCCACGAGGAGCACACGAATGACGAGGTTCGACATCCCGGAGGGGGAGCTGCGGTGGCGGTTCGACACTCCAGGCGGGCCGGGCGGACAGCACGCCAACAAGACGGCCAGCAGGGCCGAACTGCGGTTCGACATCACGATGTCGAAGGCATTCGACGAACCGACCCGGCACCGTCTAGTCCGTAAACTCGGCCCTGAGGTGAAGATCGTCGAGGACGGGTCGCGTTCACAGGTCGCCAACCGCAGACGTGCGATCAGGCGTCTCCACGCCCTGATCGAAGACTCTGCGCGGCCCGACCCACCCCCGCGCAGGAAGACGAGGCCGTCGAGGTCTGCGCGAGCGAGACGGCTCAAGGACAAACGGGCGAGGGCCGCAACCAAACAGCAACGCAAAACACCAGGGCCGAACGACTAACATGCGTTTTTAGGGTTGGCTGTGTCTGTCGGGAAGAGGCTGTACGCGTCGGGCTATGAGGGTCTGACATGTGCCGCCACGCATGATCTTGTGGCACAATGGGTGTCGGGAGTGGTCACGAATGCGGAGAGGGGTCCGGGGTTGAAGATGAAAGAATCCGCTCGGTTCGTCACAGCGGTCATACCGGCTCGGGCTAGCGGGACGCACGCCGACATCGGGGCGCCACGCCGCCTTCGGCATCGCGTAGGTGGTTGATACGGGTGTTGGGTTCACGTTCGGTCGAAATATGGGCAGTTGACGCCGATGGGGCTGGTCGGTCAGGATCGGGGTGGGCGGTCGGCGAACGCGGCATCCTGACGTCTCGACGGGTTGTTGAACCGTGTCTGGACCCCGGCGCCGATTCTCGTGACCGGGCGACCGGATCCGTGCTCGAGTGCCGGATCGGGAACGTCTCGTCCGATGACGGCTGGATCGACTGTGATATTGCATGGCAGCACCCGACGCAAGATCTCGTGCTCCTCGTCGTGGCCGAAGATCCGCAGCGCGTTTGGCTTCCCGGCACACTGCGCTCGCCGTTGCTCGGCGCTATCGGGTACCCGCCGATCGCGTCCACAGTCATCGGATTCCCCGAAGTCGAGGTTCGCCACTCGACGCCACGCCAGAACCGACATGTTCCAGGCCGACTTCTTTCAGGCGATGGAGTTCGGGATGACCATGGGTTCGTGCCGTTCGAGATCGATGGTTCCGATGACCATGGTGTGGAGCATTGGCGCGACCTTTCGGGAGCAGGAGTGTTCGATGAACGCGAGAGGCTCGTCGGCATCGTCGACACGGTGGATCCTCAACAGCCGGACCGTCGCCTCCGCATCCTCCCGATCGAAGACGCCGAGCAAGATGGCGAGTTCGTCGCGGCCGGCGCACAGGTAGGACTCGATCCGATCATTGACGTCGGTGACCTTTCGTGGTGGCCGCTCTGTGTGAAGCGCAGAAGCCTCGCACACGGGGGTAGGCCTCTGCGGGTTCGCGATATCGTCGACCTCGAGCCGTTCGGCGCGCGTCGCGGCCAATGGTCGGAGTACATCGGTCGTGATCGTGACGACGATATCTCGGACGCGCTCGCCATGGCGGGCAAAGGCGGGCCCCGTTTCGTGCTTGTTGTTGGTGAGGCGGCTGCAGGCAAAACCCGCAGCGCTGCTGAAGCGGTCCTTCGCAGTTCGGCGATGGGATCCTGGCAGCTTGTCGTCCCGAAACTCGAAGGCGGCGTGTCCACTCTTGCCGACGCGTACGCTGGATTGTCGAGCACGATCGTGTGGCTCGATGACCTCGACGAGTACATCACACGAGGACTGGATCTCCACACGGTCGAACGGCTCATGCGACGTTTCCCGAGTGCCATCGTTGTCGCCACCATCCGTAGGAGCAGACTGCTTGCACGTTACAGCGAACTTGTCGATCCGACGTGGCAGTTTCTCTCCAACGAGGAGCGCGTAGCTCGTATCGACATCGAGATGGTGCTCACCGACCCAGAGCGACAGGCAGCATCCAAGGTGAGTGATGATGTCGCACTGCATCAGGCGCTCGCAGACGGCATCGGACTTGGCGAGTGGATGGTGGGAGGCCCAGAACTCGTCAAGGCGATGGACACCAGCACCGGGCTGCGCCGTGGTTTCGTGGATGCCGTGAACTCCTGGTATCGCACAGGACTCAACCAGCCACTCGAGGTCGCTGGTGCCCAGCGGCTCTGGATGCAGGCCTTGTCCGTGCAACAGCGCGAGATGCTCTCTGGCCTGTCGGTCGATGCACGAAGGGCCCGGTTCGACGAATCGACGAGGTGGGCAACCCAGCCCGTCGGGTCGCACGATCTTGTCGGCCAGGCGTTGGTGCGCGTCTCTGAGGAAGGGTTCATCGCGCACGATTTCGTGGTCGATCACGTGCTGAGAGCGCCAGAACGACCCGAGATACCCGATCAGTACTGGATCCGAGCTACCCAGATCGCCGCGAGCCGTTTCGGCGCCACGGGTATGGCAGGGGTGATGTGGGCAGTCGGTAGCGCCGCGTTCAGCGAGGAGGCATTCGACCACGCGCTCGTCGTGATGCAACTGCTCGGTGATGCGTACGTCGTAGGAGCAGATGTCAACGTCGGTGTGATCCTCGGGAAGCTTGGACGGTTCGAGGAGTCGGTTGCTGTGTGCGACGAGGTGATCCTCAGCCATGGCGATGCTTCAGATGACGTTCTGCGCGAGCACGTCGCGAAAGCTCTCTACACCAAGGGGGTGATGTTCGGGCAACTGGGGTGGGTCGAAGAGTCTGTTGCGGTGTTCGCTGAGGTGTACTCCCGTTTCGGCGACGCACCTCAAGGCGTTCTTCGTGAGCAGGCAGCCAAAGCGCTGTTCAGCAAGGGTCTGGCACTCGGTGACTTGAATCGACCCGAACACGAGATGGCAGCGTATGACGAGGTCGTAGCCATGTTCGGTGACGGCCGCGAACCCGTCCTGCGTGAGCAGGTCGCAAAGGCTCTCGTCAACAAGGGCGTTCGACTCGGCAGGCTGGACCGGCACGAGGAGTCTGTGGCGGTGTTGGAAGAGGTCGTAGCCATGTTCGGTGACGACCACGAGCGAGTTCTTCGTGAGCAGGTTGCACAGGCGTTGTGCAACCTGGGCGCGCAATTGGGCGAGCTTGGGCGGATCGAGCGGGCGGCGGAAGCCTTCGACGAGGTCGTTGCACGCTTTGGAGATGCACATGAAGTAGGTCTTCGGGACCAGGTCGCCAAGGCGCTGTTCACCAGGGGTGTCCTGTTGGGTCGATTGGCCCGGTACGAGGAAGCGGTCGACGTCTTCGGAGATGTGGTGGTCCGGTTCGGTGATTCGCGTGACCCCGTTCTTCGTGAACACACAGCCAAAGCGCTGTACAACAGAGGTCTCATGCTCGGCAGGCTGGGCCGCTTCAACGTGTCGGAAGCCGTATTGAGGGAGGTCGTTTCTCGATACGGGTACGCCAGTGAAGCCGTCGTTCGTGAACAGGCTGCCATGGCGATGTACGACAGGGGCGTGATGCTCGAGAAGTCGGGTCAACCCGACGAAGCAGTGACAGCCTTCGGCGAGGTCGTCGAGAGGTTCGCAGCGGTGCCTGAACCTGTGATGCGTGAGCAGGTTGCCAAGGCCCTCGTGCGCACCGGTGTCTGTCTCGCCGGTATGGGGCGATACGAGGAGTCGATGGCGGCATCCAACGACGTCGTGTCCAGGTTCGGCGATGCGCGCGATCCCATTCTCAGAGTTCAGGTTGCACAGGCCCTGGCCAACAAGGGTGCTGCGCTAGGTGCGTCAGGGCACCTCGAGAGAGCTGTTTCTGTGTTCGCCGAGGTGATCACCAGGTTCGGCGCCGCTCCCGACCCCGCACTTCGTGAACAGGTCGGCCGTGCGATGTACGACCACGGCGTCATCCTGGAGCAGTTGGATCGCCAGGACGAGGCACTCACGGTGTATGGCGAGGTGGTCGACCGCTTCGTAGATGAGCGTGAGGCTGTGCTCCAAGAACAGGTTGCAAAGGCGCTGTTCCACACGGGAGTGATCGTTGGCAAGAACGGTCGATATGACGAAGCGGTGTCTGTGTTCTGCGAGGTGATCGACCGCTTCGGCGACGCTCCCGAGGATGTCATCCGCGAACAAGTTGCCAAAGCCCTCTTCAACAAGGGTGTGTGGTTGGGCCAGCTGGATCGGCCTGTGGACGAGATCGCTGCGTACGATGAGGTACTGGCCCGCTTCGGTGATGCTCGGGAGGTCGTTCTCCGTGAACAGGTCGCAAAGGCATTGTTCAACAAGGGAGTAACGCTGGAGCAATTGGATCGGCCACGAGAGGCTGTGGCATGTCTTGCCGACGTCGTTTCGAGGTTCGGCGACGACGCCGACGCTGTCGTTCGTGAACAGGTTGCGAGAGCGTACTTCCACGAGGGAGTCACGCTGGGCCACATGGGGAAGTACGAGGATGCGGTCGCAGTGTACGCAGAGATGGTCGTGCGATTCGGTGATGCCACCCAGACCGTTCTTCGTGAGGAGGTGGCTCGGGCCCTGTACAACCAGGCCGTGATGTTGCTCAGGCTGGGCCGTCTCGAGGAGTCCGTGGAGGTGTCAACGGAACTCGTCTCTCGTTACGGAGATGCTCGCCGGACCGATCTTCGCGAGCAGGTCGCCATGGCTCTGTACAACCAGGGCGTGACGCTCGGCCAATTGGGCCGATTCGAGGAGTCTGTGGCTGTGTTCGGGGACGTGGCCACCCGTTTCGCCGGGGACGATGATCCTGTCCTACGTGAGCACGTTGCGAGAGCCCTCTACAACCAGGGTGTCATGCTGGGTCAGATGGGCCGATTCGAGGAGTCTGTGGCTGTGTTCGGGGACGTGGTAACCCGTTTCGGTGACGCTGATGAACCCGTCCTCGTCGAACAGGTCGCAAAGGCGCTCGTCAACCAGGGGGCTCAACTCGAGCAACTGGATCGGCTCGAGGAGTCCGTGGCTGTGTTCGGGGATGCGGTCGCCAGGTTCGGTGATTCCCCTGATCCTGACCTTCGAGAACAAGTGGCCAAAGCCCTGTTCAACAAGGGAGCAGCCATGGGCCAGCTCGACCGACATGAAGAAGAGATGATCGCCTACAACGATGTGGTGGACAGGTTCGGTGATGCACCCGAACCGGTACTTCGCGAGCAGGTCGCACGAGCCCTTTTCTACTTGGGCACGAGGCTTGGAGATCTGGGCCGACTCGACGACGCGGTCACGACGTACGCCGGCGTGGTGGACAGGTTCGGTGATGCACCCGAGCCGGTTCTTCGTGAACACGTGGCCACAGCACTCGTCAACAGAGGGATCCTGTTGGGGCAGATGGATCGGCTCGAGGAGTCAGTGGCTGTGTGCGGGGAGGTCGTGGACCTCTTCCGAGATGCCCCAGAGGACGTTGTTCGCGAGCAGGTCGCCAGGGCGCTGTTCAACAAGGGGGCAACGCTGGGTCGCTTGGACAGACATGAGGACGAGATGGCGGTGTACGAAGAGGTGGTCTCGCTTTTCGGTGACGCTGATGGCGCTGTTGTTCGTGAGCAGGTCGCCAGGGCATTGTTCAACAAGGGAGAGACGCTTGGCCATGTGGGCCGCTTCGAGGACGCGGTTGCCGTCTACTCCGATCTCGTTGACGGTTTCGGGGACGCCCGTGAACCGGTTCTCCGTGAGCATGTGGCGAGATCCCTTGTCAACAAGGGGGTCCGGCTGGGTCAGTTGGGTCGCTTCGAGGAATCAGAGCAGGTGTACGGGGAGGTCGTCGACCTGTTCGGCACTGCTCGTGACGATGCTCTTCGTCAAGAGGTCGCCAGAGCCATGTTCAACCAGGGTGTGATACTCGGACAGTTGGGGCGCATCGACGAGTCTGTGGTCGTCTTCGGCACGTTGGTCACCCGGTTCGGCGATGCACACGAGTTGGTCCTGCGGCAGTACGTCGCCAAGGCTCTGTTCAACAAGGGGGTTCGACTGGGACAGTTGAACCGTTTCGAGGGTGCGGTGGCCGTGTTCAGTGATCTCGTCCTCCGGTTCGGTGCCGTTCGCGAACCTGTTCTTCGTGAGCAGGTGGCAAAGGCGCTCGTCAACAAGGGGGTGCGGTTGGGGCAATTGAACAGACCCCGCGAAGCGGTGGTGGCGTTCGGGGAGGTGGTCATCCGGTTCGGCGACGATCCCCAGCCTGGTCTTCGTGAGCAGGTTGCCAAGGCGCTCGTCAACAAGGCGGTGACCCTTGGACAGGTGGGACGGAGCGAGGATTCAGAAGCGGTCTGTGACCAGGTGGACGCATGGTTCGGTGACGCTTCTGAGCCGGTTCTTCGTGAGCAGGTTGCCAAGGCACTTGTCAACAAGGGGTTCGTGCTCCAGCAGATGGGCAAGCTCGAAGATGCAGTGCGGGTGTGTGATGAGGTTGTCACGAGATTCCGAGATGCTCCCGAGACCGCGCTGCGGGTCCAGGTCGCCAGGGCGCTCGTCGACAAAGGGATCTGGCTCGAGAAGTTGGATCGGCCCGAAGATGCCCGCACGACCTACCGCGAAGTTGCTACCCGGTTCGGCGACGACCCCGAGTCCTCTCTCCAGCCGACCGTGGAACGTGCCGCGACGCTCGAACGCCAACTCGACGCTTCTGAGTGATCGCAACGAGCGTCCGTCCAGGTCTCGACGGAGGGCAGGAACGCCGGCCAGACCGCACACGTGTGCCCGTGTATCGTTGATGGGATTTCGGTGTGTTGGGTGGTTCCTATCATCCAGCAACGATGGACTATGAACTCACAACACTTTCCAATGGACTTCGGATCATCACCGAGCACATGCCGACACTTCGATCCGTCGCGATCGGGTGTTGGGTAGACACGGGTAGCCGCGACGAAACAGCACCCGAAGCAGGCTCGTCGCATTTCCTCGAACACCTGCTGTTCAAGGGTTCGGACGACTGGTCTGCCCGGCGGATCTCTGAGACCTTCGACGGCCTCGGCGCCCGCCACAATGCCTTCACATCCAAGGACCACACCTGTTTTTGGACGAGGATGCGTGATGAGGATCTCCCCATTGGCGTGGAGGTCCTCGCCGAGATGCTCCAGAGGCCGGCCTTCAGGCAGGACGAGATCGACTCGGAACGCAACGTCGTGCTCGAAGAGATCAACATGAACGAGGACGACCCGACCGACGTTGCCCATGAGGAGTTCATCACAGCATTGTGGGAAGGCCACCCGCTTGCACCGCCGATCCTCGGGACGAAGGAATCGATCACGTCGATGTCGCGCGACACCGTTTCGCAGTACTGGGCGCGGCGGTACTCCCCGCAGTCGACCGTGGTCGCGGTCGCAGGCAACCTGCCAGACGACCTCATGGATCTCATCGTTGCCCACTTCAGTGCATGGGAGGGTGAACCTTCGAGCCGCAGATCGGTGGACCCCGAGATCGCACCGGCTGTTCGGGTGCACACCAAGGACACCGAACAGGCCCACATCGTGTTCGGCTCGCCGTCGATCGTGCGCGATGACGATCGCAGGTTCGCGTTGACACTCGCAGATCATGTTCTCGGTGGAGGCATGTCCTCGCGCCTGTTCCATGAGATCCGTGAGACCAGAGGCCTTGCGTATGCGGTGCACAGCTTCCGGATGCCCTTCCTCGACGCGGGAGCCTCGGCGATCTACGTCGGAACGATGCCGTCCCAGGTAGGAGAAGTGCTCGGGATCGTGCGAGACGAGATCGACAAGCTGATCGCAGAGGGCATCACCGAAGAGGAACTCGAACGGGCCAAAGGCCACGTCAAAGGGGCACTGGCACTGGGTCTCGAAGACGCAAACTCTCGGATGAGCCGTCTTGGACGCACCGAGATCGTCGGTATGGAGCACATCTCGGTCGACGAAACGGTCGAACGGATCTCAGCCGTCACGAACGAGGACATAATGTCCGTAGCCAAGGCTGCCTACGCCGGTCCGTACATCATCGGCGCTGTAGGCCCCTTCGGTGAGGACGACCTGAAGGAGTTCATCGAATGAAGGTAGGCGTATCAGGCGCCTCCGGGCGAATGGGTAGCCTGGTGGCCGGTACGATCAAAGATGCTGAGGACCTTCACCTGATCGGACTCTACGACGCCCACACATCGGGGAACATCGCCGGCCTCTCGGTCAGCCAGGACAGAGCGTCCCTCGACGGGTGTGACATCATCGTCGAGTTCTCACGTCCCGACGTGGTGATGGAGAATCTCGCTATGTGGCGGAGCTTCGGAGCGAGCGTCGTCGTTGGCACCTCAGGGTTCGATGCCGAAAGACTCGGTGCTCTCGAGGAACTCTGGAGCAATGGCCCCGGAAACTGCCTCGTCGTCCCGAATTTCTCGATCGGTGCGATCCTCATGATCAAGATGGCAGAGATGGCAGCGGCCTTGTTCCCCGTTGCCGAGATCATCGAGATGCACCATGACGGCAAGGCAGACGCTCCGTCGGGTACCGCGATCGCCACGGCACGCGCCATTGCCGGCAGGCGTCCCAACCAGGAACGAGCGGTCGAGTCGGTCGAACTCATCGATGGGGCGCTCGGGGCCGATGTCGAGGGCGTGCGTGTGCATTCCGTGCGCATTTCGGGTGTCGTTGCTCACCAGGACGTCATACTGGGTGGCGAAGGCGAGACGCTTCGCATCAGCCACGACACACTCGACCGATCATCGTTCATGCCTGGGGTGTTGCTTGCCATCCGTAGCATCCCTGCTCAGGAAGAGGTCCTCGCCGTCGGCCTCGAACGACTGCTCTCTGAGTAAGAACCAGTTCTCAGTTCTCAGTTCTCAGTTTCCAGCCGGGTCCGCGGCGCGCTTCTTCACTGTGACCTGACTCTTTCG
>CAYUJA010000010.1:0-2355 GCA_964444875.1 uncultured Acidimicrobiaceae bacterium
CCCGCCTCCATCACAACCACACCAACAGCCGAACCCGCTGCACCGGCCCAAGCCGTACCTGCACCAGTTGAAACCGCTGCACCTGTGGCCGCGGTGGCTGGTGCCGCCATCACGATGGATCAGCTCCTCGAGAAGGTGGCCGAGGTGAAGGGCATGCCTGCACCCCTGGCGAAACGCTCCGCAGAGGCACGCTCGAAGAAGACCGGAGAGTCTGTCGAAGCGGTGCTTGCAGAATGGGCAGGCATCGACCCCGCCTCCATCACAACCACACCAACAGCCGAACCCGCTGCACCGGCCCAAGCCGCACCAGCACCGGCACCGGCCGTCGAAGAAGCCGCTGCCGACGACGTTGAGATAATCGAGGCTTCACCTGTCGACACCTCAGACATCCCTGAGACCGACGACGATCCACCGGCCAAGCGTGGTGGATACCCGATGTGGCTGGCGGCAGCATTCGTGCTGATCCCGCTGCTCGCCGTGGTGTACATCCTGGTTTCTCCGAACGGGCCAGACTGTGGTTCGAGCGGCCAACTGCTCGTCGATCCCGCTACCGGCGAGGCCGTCAACTGTGATGGCAGCCCGTACGGGGTCGTCGCCGTCGACAACTTCGCCGCCGGTGGATCGGTGTATCAGCAATGCGCTGCGTGCCATGCCGACAACGGCAGCGGCGGCGTCGGCCCTGCGTTCAGCGCAGGGGCGATCCTCGTGACGTTCCCTGCTGGTGCATGTGACTCCCAGATCGAGTGGATAGCGATCGGTACGGGAGGCTGGCCGGACTCGACCTACGGGGCTACGGACAAACCCGTGGGTGGGGTCGGTTTGATGCCGGGCTTCGGAACGTCGCTCAGCGAGGAACAGGTCGCCCAGGTGGCCCTGTACGAACGTGTCGCGTTCGGTGGCCAGGATCTCGCCGAAGCCGAGGTCGATTGCGGTCTCGTCGAAGCCGAGTCGTAGGGCAGCGCTCAACCTCGCGACCGGTACCCTCGCGTCCATGTCGTCAACAGTTCTCGTCGTCGGTGGGGGCCCAGGTGGTGCTTCTGCAGCCTTCTGGCTCGCCCGCAACGGCATCGACGTGCATCTCGTCGAGAAGAAGGTCTACCCACGCGAGAAGGCGTGTGGCGACGGTTTGACGCCGCGGGCCATCAAGCAACTCCTCGACATGGGCTTTGATTTCGACGGCCTCGAACTCCACAGGGTCGATGGCCTTCGTGCCTATGCAGGCGACCTGATGATCGAGATGCCGTGGCCCCAACATACGGAGTTCCCCGATTGGGGCGCCACGATGCGCCGTGCCGACCTCGATGGGACGGTGGCCGGCCTCGCCGAGGCCCACGGTGCCGTGGTCGAGCAAGGGACAACGGCCGTGCCCATCGCCGACGCAGGTGCGATCGTCGGCGTCACACTCACCAACACCGACGGTGAACGCACCGTCACACCAGACTACGTCATCATCGCCGACGGCTCGAACTCGAGGTTCGGCCGTGGTGTCGGGGCACAGCGAAGAAAAGACTTCCCGTTCGGCCTCGCCGTTCGTGCGTACTACGAAAGCCCCCGATCGACCGATCCGTTCATCGAGAGCCAACTCGATATCAGAGATCGCTACGGCAAGGCGATGCCGGGGTACGGATGGGTGTTCCCGCTCGGAGACGGCGAGATCAACGTCGGTGCCGGCCTCGTATCGACGTTCAAGGGCTGGAAGGACGTCAACACGTCCAACATCCTCGACGCATACGTCGACTCGCTCCCCGAACACTGGAAGGTGACCGAGGTCACGCCGCACACCAAACCCCTCGGTGGCAAGCTGCCGATGTCGCTGTCTGTGGGACCGAAGATCGGTCGGAACTGGGTGCTGATCGGCGATGCGTCTGGTGCTGTCAACCCGTTCAACGGCGAGGGCATCGACTACGCGTACGAAACCGGCAGGCTCGCTGCACAGCACATCGCTGATGCCGTCGCCGGCGATGAAACGGCATTGCTGGCCTACGCCAGGGACCTCGAGGAGGCCTATGGGGACTACCACCGGGTAGCCAGGGTGTTCGTCAAGGCGATCGGCAACCCTGCCGTCATGAGGACCCTCACCACGGTGGGTTTGCGCTCACGGCCGCTGATGGAGTGGACGCTCAAGGTGATGGCGAACCTGCTCGACCCCGAGGACGCCGGGATGTCCGAACACGTCTACAACGCCATAGAGCGGGTCGTCAACGCGTAGAGCCCGTGCCGTTTTCCGTTTTCCGTTTTCCGTTTTCCGTTTTCCGACCGACAACGGCGGCCCTCAGCACCCGGCCCACGTCTGCCAGGCCGATCGCACCATCACCGAACATCATCGAGACCCCTTCGTCGACGATCGAGTCGTCA
>CAYUJA010000010.1:2455-17422 GCA_964444875.1 uncultured Acidimicrobiaceae bacterium
GATCGCACCATCACCGAACATCATCGAGACCCCTTCGTCGACGATCGAGTCGTCAGACCTCGCGGCGCTGAACATGATCCGTGCCCACAGCTTCCTGCGAAGGAGATACCGGGCAAATGCACTCGAGCGAAAGTGCTTCTCGAAACGTTCACGAAACTGCTGCTCCCACATCGACAGGTCGACGTCTTCCACCTGCGCTCGGGACAGGTGGTGAGCCAACATCCGCCCGGCCTCCATTCCGTATTGGATCCCCTCACCGGTCGTGGGGTTGATCATCGACCCGGCATCCCCGATCAGCGCCACCCGGTCGTGTGACAATCGGGGCATGTGTGACGCCAGTGGTAGCGTGCGCGTGGCCCGATCAGTGATCTCGAAGACGTGGTATCCATGGCGATCGAGGTCCCGGGCGAAACGATCCAGGAGCGTCTCGAGCTTGATGTTCAGTTTCTTCAATTGGTCGACCCCAACACCGATCCCGATGTTCGCTACTCCATCATCTATGGGGAAGACCCATCCATACGCCGGTAGGTAAGGATCTGAGAACTCGAGAAAAAGCGACCTTCGACTCCGGGGCGACGAGTACTCACATGTGGCGTACGCACGAATAGCTATGGCGGTGTGTCGATCATCGTTGCGAGGTTCTTCCACGGCACGTCGCACTCGCGAACCAGCACCATCAGCTCCGACGAGATATCGTGCCGTCATCGCCCGGGTATCCGATCCCTCCCCTGCGACCACGATGCTCACGTGTGAGCGTTGCTGTTCCATCGATACGAACCGATGCCCGGTCAACACGGTCACCCCAACCTCTCTGGAGCGCTGAACCAACCGTTCGTCGAACACTGCTCGCGGGATCACGAAGCCTGTTACAGGCGACGTCTCCCGGCCGCTGAGTGACGCGTGGACGACGGTGTCGGATGGTCCAGCGATCGTGACGTGCTCTATCGGGTCGTACCCATCGAGCAGATCCAGATCACCCAGGTCGGACAGAACCCGAACGACACCGGGTCCCAGACCATCACCGCACGGTTTGTCGCGCGGGAACTCGGACTTGTCGAGAAGTGCTACGGCCATCTCGGGAGCCAGGCGTTTCAGGCAGAGCGCCAGCGTTGCCCCTGCGGGGCCAGCACCGACGACGATCACGTCGTAGTCAGGTTCTTCGGGAGTCTCTCGAGCGTTCATGATTCGATCGTTGACGGCATTGAACGCTCGGAGGCTAACTACCAGGAGTGTCGACGAAGGCTCTGAGGCGCGATTCTGAGATCCTGCCCTCGTCGATGACGGTTCCGCCGGTGGTTTCGATCACGGGAACACGGTCGGTGTACCGCTCGAGCAGGGCCAGGTCGAGATCGACGTCGATCAGTTCCACTCCGGCATCCCCGAATACGGAACGTGCCAGTGCAATGCCCGCGTCGCACAACGGACACCCTGAACGAGTAAACACGATGACATCCATGGTCGAAGCGTACCCGACGGTAACCGGCACTTCGGAAATGGGCGGGGTCGGTCAGAACCGGGGAGACGACAGGCAGTAGTACGAAGTAGGTACCACGTAGTACGACCTGATTCGTACTACGTATTTCGCCACACCCCGCTCACATCTGAAGAACCCGGTAACCTCTCCCGCCATGAGACCTGTGACATCGATCGTCGTTGCCGTGCTGCTTGCGTTCATCGTGGTGGCGTTCGTGATCAAACTGCTCACCGGAGGCCTCACTCCCTAGAGCGCGCTCCTCACCCGTCGCTGACGATGGGGATCTCGATGCGATTTCCCCCGTCCGGCCTGCCGATGACCACCGGGGCACCAACGCTGATACCGAAATCCTCGTCTGCCCTCCCGCCGCGGACTGCGAGTGCTATCTGTCCGTGGGAATCGACGTGGATGACGGCTTCACCATCGTCCACCGCCCCGTAGGTGGATCCCCACGTGACCCTGAGGTTCACCATCTCGTAGCCGATAGACACATCGTCACCCTCGTGAAGGTCGATACGATGGAGTTCCTCTGGTCCCACATTGAGTTGCACGTTGCCGAACGAATCGACCCACAGCACGGTCGCCTTGATCGCTGCGCTCCCTGCGGGTTCCGAGAGCGGGATCAACAGAGGCGTGAGCGAATCGGGAGACAGCGGTGGGCCGAGGTCCTCGATTCTGGCGTCGCCGGAAGCGAGGACGGCTGCTGCGGGTGCGAACACGTCTCGTCCGTGGAAGGTCGCTCCGGGAGACGGCAGAATGAACGCCTTGTCCTCGATGGATACAGCCAGGTCGGAACCACCGACCATGGCCACGGCCGGGGCGAGCAGTCCGTTGTCAGGCCCGACGAAGTAACCGACGGGCGTCCGCACTGCGATCGCCTTCCTCCCGGTTCCCACGCCAGGGTCCACAACGGCGAGGAACACACCATCCGGCATGAACTGCACAGCCCGTGTGAGGGCCATCGCACCGCCGTGGATGTCGCCCCTCGTGATCCCGTGCGTGAGGTCGATCACCCTGGCCGACGGTGCGATCCGCGCGATGACACCGTGGACGACACCAACGAACTCGTCCGTGTAGCCGAAATCACTGAGAAACGAGATGGGGAGCGTCATGGGAAGCAGGGTACTTGGTACTTGGTACTTCCCTGGCTGTTGGCTGTCCGCTGTTGTTGCGTCTACTGTGCGACCCATGAGTGACACGACACAACCGACCAAGTCCGTGTTCGACACGATCGATCCGACGCACAGCGCCAAGAAGCCGAAGCTCAAGAAGAAGTTCTACGAAACAGAGCTCGAGAATCTCCAAACTGAACTCGTCAAGCTTCAAAGCTACGTCAAGGACGAAGGCCTCAAGGTCGTGGTGATCTTCGAAGGGCGAGATGCGGCAGGTAAGGGTGGCGTGATCAAACGGATCACCGAGCGGCTCAACCCCCGCATCGCTCGTGTTGAGGCTCTTGGGACGGCGACCGAGCGGGAGAAGACCCAGTGGTGGTTCCAGCGGTACGTGGCGAGGCTTCCGGCAGCCGGGGAGATCGTCCTGTTCGACCGGTCGTGGTACAACCGGGCCCTCGTCGAACCCGTCATGGGGTTCTGCACTGAGGAGGAGTACAAGGAGTTCCTGAGGTCCGCTCCCGAGTTCGAACGCATGATCGTTCGTTCAGGGGTCGTCTTGATCAAGTACTGGTTCTCTGTGAGCGACGAGGAGCAAGAACGACGATTCCAGGCCCGTCTCACAGACACGACGAAGCGCTGGAAGCTGAGTCCGATGGATCTCGAGTCCCGCGCACGGTGGGTCGAGTTCTCCAAAGCCAAGGACATCATGTTCGATCACACCGACATCAAACAGGCGCCGTGGTATGTGGTCAACGCTGAGGACAAGAAGCGGGCACGGCTCAACTGCATCAGCCACTTCCTGTCGATGATCCCGTATGAGGACCGCACACTCGGATCCATCGAACTGCCTCCACGCCAGAAGGACATCGGTTACATCCGCCCACCGATCAGCGAACAGACCTTCGTCCCGCAGAAGTACTGAGATACCAGCTCGAATCAGGTGCTCTCAGGACTTTGGCGTCCAACGGCGCCATATGCGGCGGATTTGGACGCCAAAGTCCTGAGAGCACCTGCTGCAAAGCAACGGCCATCGGGATGCGTACCATGGGTGCACGATCCCGAGGAGATAGATGCCGTACTACCGCTCCGTGGGTGAAGGCCGATGAGGCTGATCCTCGATGCCCGCACCGCGTCGTTCGCCGCGCTGATCGACTACGCCGGCCTGTTCCCACCTGCATCGCTCGACATGGCAGATGCGGTCGCGACGTACCGTCAAGCGAGGAAGTCGCGTACCCGGTGGGTCGCCGGCAGGTTCCTGTGCCAGGCGTCACGCCTCGAAGAGCTAGCCGGGGTCCTCATGGCGACGTTCAGCGTCGGTGAAGATCCATGGGAGATCGGCGTCGTCTTCGACATGGCCCCTGGCCGGGCAGCATCGCTCGCTCAGACATTCCACGCCGAGATGCAGCCTGCTGCCGTCATCGCATCGGCCGAGGCGAAACCAGCCGAGAGAACTGCGATATCGCTCTCGACGCTCGTCGACACACTCGCATCGATACAACCCGAAGCCGTCGCCTTCATCGAGGTCTTCCGTCCGGGCCCCTTCGAGGACCAGATCGAAGCGGTCGCCGTCGCACTGCGCCAACGTGGCAGGGTCGGCGGTGTCAAGCTTCGTTGTGGCGGAGCCGATGCTTCGATGTTCCCCGAACCCGAAACGGTTGCATCGTTCATCCTGTCCGCCGCGAACGCTCGGCTTCCGTTCAAAGTGACCGCCGGCCTCCACCTCCCTATCAGGCACTTCGATGCCGACCTCGATACCTGGTCTCATGGCTTCGTCAACATTCTGGTCGCGACGGCAGCGGCCGAGGCTGGACATCCGATAGAGACACTGACGGACATCGTCGCTGAAACGGACACCGACGCTTTCAAGATCTCGACGGCGTTCGTCACCTGGCGAGACCTCTCGATTCCGGGACCTGCGATGCGCCGTGTCCGGACACAGGGATTCGTCGGGTTCGGGTCGTGCTACTTCTTCGAACCGATCGCAGCGCTCGAGAGCATGTCTTTTCTCGGAGACGGCACATGATGTTCACTATCGGGGACGATCGGCGGTTTCGTGGGTGTCGCGCCATGCGTGGCGGACAGCACTACGCTTGCCCCCATGGTCACACTGCGTCTCTTCGCCAACCTACGTGAATCTGCAGGCACCGATACCGCCGATTTCGATGCCGAAACCGTCGGGGACCTGCTCGGGCAGGCGAGCGACCGCTACGGCGACCAGTTCCAGTCCGGTCTTTCTGCAGCGCGCGTGTGGGTCAATGGCGAGCAGGCCGAGGCATCGACAACACTCGCCGACACCGATGAAGTCGCCCTCATCCCACCGGTCTCGGGAGGTGCGGTCACGGTGACGTCGGTCGACGTGCCACCGAACCTCCTGACCGTGGCACTCATCGTGGCGCTTCTTGCCGTCGCCTGGGCACCGCTGGAATGGTTCGTCCTGGTTTCCGTCGGAGCGATCCTTGCATGGGTGTGGGACGTGTCGGACACAGCGCGACTCGCCCGCACAGGGTTCGTGCCGTTCCCCCCGCTCATCGCAGCCACCATCGCAGGCATCGGCGCGTATGCCTGGGGGTTCACCGGGGTCGCCGGAGGCATCGCGCTCAGCGTGATCATCGCCGTCTCGTGGCCGATCTTCGACCGGCACAACCGCAGCTTCCGCGTCACATCGGCCACAACACTCGTTACCGTGATCGCCGGATCGGCGAGCGCAGGCCTCATCCTCATCCGCCTCGTCGGCTCCTACGCCGTCCTTGCGTTCGTGTTGATCACGATCCTCGCCCTCGTCGGTGGATGGATCGCCGGCGCGTATGGGACTCAGATTCAATCGGTCGATGCCAATGTCGGCGCTCTCCTTGGTGCGCTCATCGCAGGACTCGTCGCCGGGTTGGCGATCAGTGGACTCGACGTCGCAGCAGGACTCCTCGGCGGCGTTGCCACAGCAGCAGGGGTCATCGCAGGCAGATCTCTTGGATCGATGCTTCGCACAGGTTCGGTGCACCACACAGAAGACGCACCCGGGGCACTTTCGATGTTCGACGGGGCAGTTCTGGCTGCACCGCTGTTCTGGCTGGCCATCTGGCTGTTCGGCTGATCGGTCACCGGCGGCTATTTCCCTGTCCGCTTTCCGGGTCGCTGCGCTAGTCTGCTTGTCGATGCAGCTGGGTCGCTTCACGCGCTGGACAATTCTGATACTCGCGATCGCCTTGATTGGCCTCGCTCCTGTAGTCGCGTCTGCCCAAACACAATCTGACGTCGATACCGCTGCACGAGACAAGGCCGACGCACAGGCCAGACAATCTGATTCGTATCGCGAGTACGAGCGCATCACATCACAACTCGACGATGCCGTGTTGCGCTACGAACTGCTCCATGCCGAATACGAAGAGCTGACATATCGGATCTCGCGCATGGAATCGGCCGCCGAGCGGTATCAGAGTGAGGTCGACCGCCTCAACACCCAGGCAAAGAACCTGCTGATCGACGCGTACACCTCCGGGCAGCGGAACATGATCGGACCGGCGTTCACGGTAACGAGTATCGAAGACCTCGTGACGACCAGGGCACTGCTCGACCGTGCAGCCGCGATCGAACTCTCCTCCCTCGACAACCTGGATGCCGTTTCACGCCAGGCAGACCGCAACGCCGCGGACCTCGATCTGCGACGGGTCGACGTCGCCACAAACGAAGATGAGGCGGCAGTGATCGTGGATGAGATCGAGACGCTCCAGACCCGGCAGCGTGAGATCGTTGCACAAGCCGATGAGAACCTCAAGAACGCGATCGACACACTCAACCGCGAGATCCGTGAGAAGAAGATCGAGGATGACCGGATCAGACAGGAGAAGGCCGAACGCGAGGCTGCAGCCAAACGAGCAGCCGAAGCTGCCGCGAGCGGGTCGTCGACCAGTCCTTCGTCAAGCAGCTCCTCCACTGCTTCATCGAACACGGGATCTGCCAGTGGCGCCCCGTCCGCAACGACGGCGGGGTTCGTCTGTCCGGTGCAGGGCGGAGCGTCGTTCATCGACTCATGGGGCTTCCCGCGCTCGGGAGGACGAAGGCACAAGGGTGTCGACATGTTCGCCCCGCGCAACACACCGCTGTTCGCCGCGGTCGATGGAACCGTCAAGCTGAGTTCGAACCCGCTTGGAGGCGTCACGGTGCACCTGTACGCGAGCAACGGGACGGTCTACTACTACGCACACCTCGAGGCGCACGCCGGCAACATCACCTCGGGACAGAGGGTGACCAAGGGGACCGTCGTCGGATTCGTCGGGAACTCCGGCAATGCCAGGTACACGTCCCCCCACGTCCATTTCGAGATACGCCCAGGGGGAACGGCCGTCAACCCATATCCAACAGTACGCGCCGCTTGCTAAAATCGTGCTCTTGATGGAGTCACGTATCACTAGACATGACATGCCGCGGCCTGCCACACAGATCTCAGGCTGAGACATGCGCCTTGCACGGGTCCGCTCGGGGCTCCCAGAATCCTTCGATGAGGTTGCCGTCATCGCACTCGACGTTGATGGCACTGTCCTGTTCGCGTCCGGGGACGTCGACAGGGAGATGTTCTATCGCTCAGCGATCAAACCATTCCAGGCGATCACAGCACGTCGGTTCGGCCTGAACCTCCCCCACGAGCACCTCGCCGTGACATGCGCCAGCCATGGTGGATTTCCGGTCCACCTCGAGATCGTCGGCCAGATCCTCCGCGACCACGGGTTCACACAGAACGACCTCCAGTGCACACCTGGGCGGCCGCTCTCCCTCGACGCAGACAGGTACCAGGCATCCAGAGGGAGAACGGCACCTGAACGGGTGTTCCACAACTGCTCGGGGAAACATGCCGGATGGCTGGCCGCGTGTGCCACCGGTACCCTCGACCCACACACGTACCTCGACCCGCATCACCCCCTCCAGGCCGCGGTGATCGAAACGATGCGGGAGTACTCCCAAGCCGACCCACGGCCCGTCGGCGTCGACGGATGCGGCGCACCGACACTTCGCGGGACCGTCACCACCCTGGCGACCGCCTTTGCACGACTGACCACCGAACCAGAGGCGCAGCCGATCGCAACAGCCATGGCCACCTATGGTGCACTGGTCGCAGACAACGTGCGATCCGATGGCAGGGTCGCCGTGACCTGGGGAGGGCCGGTCAAGGTCGGGGCGGAAGGCTCAGTCGCCATGGCCCGACACGGAATCGCCATCGTCGCCAAGTCCGAATCCGGGACGTCTGAGATGGCGGTAGCGGGGGCATTGCACGCAGCGACGCTGATCGGTGTGCTCGACGAAGGCATGGCCGGCGGCTTGACAGATGAGATCTCGCCACCGGTGATCGGTGCCGGCAGACAGGTCGGCAGGACGATCGTGATCGAGCGACCATGACGTCGAACCCATGGGATGCCTTCCCGACCGATCTCAGTCCCGTCGCCGACGCAACGGGGCCGTTCCCGCATCGGCAGTTCCTCGAAGTCGTCTGGAATCACAGGGACACGAGAGACCTCGAACTCCATGTTGAAACCGTACCCGGCGGCGCTGTGGCGCTCGTCACCGCAGGTGACACCATCGAGTTCGCAGGCCAGTCGAACCTGACCGACTACCACAGTCCGCTCGGCCCATCAGGATCCGATGCTCTGGCGAAAGCACTTTCCCAATACCGTGGAGCAACGGTCCACCTCGACTCGCTGCCGCGTGAGGCCGTACCGGCCGTAGAGGCAGCGGTGAGGATGGCCGGCGGTGAACCGGTGACCACCCAACACGACACCGCAGCCGTCCTCACCTTGCCCCGGACATACGATGACTGGCTGGCGTCCCTGGGTAAGAAGGAACGCCACGAGGTTCGCCGCAAACGGAGGCGTTTCGTTGCGGCGTTCGGTGAGATCGAGGTGGTCCCACATGGCGTAGAGGCGATCGACATGTTCTGTGCGATGCACCGAACATCACAGGGCGCCAAGGGCATGTTCATGACCGGTGAGATGCAGAGTTTCTTCGTGGACCTCCTCGACACGGCGGGTGCAACGATCCACACACTCGTCTGTGACGGGATCCCGCGGGCGAACGCCTTCGGTTTCGAGACCGACACCGGCTACTTCTACTACAACTCCGCCTATGACATGGATGCTGCGATGGCATCGCCGGGGATAGTCCTGCTCGCATCGTTGGTCGAAGCCCAGATCGAGCGAGGGGCGACGGTACTGGATTTCCTCAAGGGCGACGAGCGGTACAAGTTCAAACATGGCGCCGACCCCAGGCCGCTGTTCGCCGTATCGGGTCGGCTGCGGTGATCTCGGCCGTCGCGTACATCGCCATGCACACGTCGCCTCTCAACCAGCCAGGTGTGGGCGACGCAGGCGGTATGAACGTGTACCTCGATCGTCTCTCGAGGACCATGGCGGACAAAGCTGTCGATATCACCGTGTTCACGCGCAGGGTCGATGCCGACACGCCGACGGTCACCGAGGTGCGCGACCGGTACCGTGTCGTGCAGATAGAGGCAGGGCCCGTCGCTCGGATACCGATACCCGCGATGCGGATCCACGCAGGCGAGTTCGCCACCAGGGTCGAGCACTGGGTACGTTCACAGGAGATCAGCCTCGACATCGTGCATAGCCACTACTGGTTATCCGGCCGCTGCGGCGTCAGACTGAAGGACTCTCTCGGGATCCCGCTCGCCAACTCGTTCCACACGCTCGGCAAGGTCAAGGACGCTGCCAGGACGCAGCGTGAGACACCATCGAGTGCGGACCGGCTTCTCACCGAACAGGAAGTCATCGCACGAAGCGACTGTGTCATCGCCTCCACACCGTACGAATTCGATGACCTTCTCGAACACTATGGAGCGTCGCCAGAGCGGCTCTGTGTATCTCCACCTGGAGTCGACCACGACGTGTTCTTTCCCGGCGACACATCACAAGCGAAACAAAGGCTCGGGTTCGATGAGGATCAGGTCGTGTTGTTCGTCGGCCGGGTCCAGGCCCACAAGGGCACAGACGTTGCCGTCCAGACCCTATCCCACCTCATCGACAGAGATGCGGAGCGGGCGACAGCCACGGTACTTCACATCATCGGAGGTGCGAGCGGCAGAGATGGTGATGAGGAACTGTCCCGGTGCCGTCGCACGATCGCCAGCAAAGGCCTCACAGACCGCGTCACGTTCTTCGACCCCATGCCCCACGACGATCTCGCAGACCACTACCGGGCAGCCGACGTCGTGATCGTCCCCTCCCGGAGCGAATCCTTCGGCCTCGTGGCAGCCGAGGCCCAGGCATGTGGCACACCTGTTGTCGCTGCTAACACGGGTGGATTGCCTTATGTCATCAACGCTTCAGAATCCGGGTTGCTCGTCGACCATCACGATCCCAGGGCGTTCGCCACCGCCGTCGCTGCGATCCTCGACAACCCGTCTTTCGCGACACGGCTGTCTGGCGGCGGTGTCGCATTCAGCGCCAGATTCTCATGGGATGCCACCGCTGTTCGCCTCCTCGAACTGTACGAAGGTCTCATCGCCTGAACGCGAAAGATTCCTGCCGGGAACTTTCACACAGGAGGTTGTGCACAACCTCCTGTGGATAGCTGTGGATATGTGGGTAAGTCCCTCGTGGGTGGCCCAGGTAGGTGCGACTGACATGAAGTACGGGAGTTAGCCGTGCAAGATCGGGAAAACTACGCCTAACAGCCCGGTTGAACGGCACGCTGGTTGCGCGTACCTTGGACTACAGAAGGCCCGATGTGTCGGGACAGACACCCTCGTTCGGGGAAGTGCGGGGCATACCTGTCACGGTTCGTCGGGCCTTCAATGACGTGCCGATGTATACCGTTGTCCCATGACATCGATATCTGGCATACAACTCCCTATCGACTGGACATCGTTCGGCTGGGGTGGGTCACCTCGTCTTGGAGACGTGACCCTGACAACGGGTGATCCGGCGTGGGCATGGACAGGCGATGCGCCCGCCCTTGCGATCCAAGTTTTCGACCCCTCTCGAGGCACCCCGATAGCCGAGATGATCGTCGACCATCTGGTCGTCCTGGTCCCCGACCTCGACGGGGCGATCGGCTCGTTCTCCCGAGCGGGGCTCGAGCCGCGCCTCACGATGAACGTGCGAGACAGGCCGGCAGCGTTCTTTCGGGCCGGACCGGTGATCGAGGTCATCGAATCACCCGTGAGACAAGCGTCGCTCTTCGGCATCGCCCTTGCGACTGGACTGTCGCTCGAGACGGTCTCTCTCGAGTGGCGATCACGAGGGCTCGACATCGGTGAGATCACACCGGCGATCCAACCAGGCAGACGCATCATGACCGTCCACGACCTCGACGCGGGCCTCGCCGTGATGAGCAGCGATAGAGCAGTGTGAGGAGCACAGAACACAGAACACAGAACACAGACAAGAGACATCCGGATTCCGGTCTGTGATCTGTGTTCTGTGCTCTCTCGTCTTCAACAGACCAACAGCCATCCCCCTTTTAAGGGGGATAACAGAGGAGCCCTGCGACGATGTAGGGGGATAACGCGAAGCCAACAGACTGGAATCTGGAATCTGACATCTGATGTCCGGGTTCTTCACAGCATGCGTCTTGTCATCCCCTTCTTGCTTCTGCTCGCCGCGTGTAGCCCCATCACGACCGCAGTCGTGACACCATCACCCTCGACAGAGGAACCCATCGAGCTGTCGACATCTCTCTACGTCGTCGATGCCGCCGACACCGCCCAGCTGTCCTCCGCTCGCACGACATCGCAACTCGAGGAGATCTTCTCGAACATGCAATCGATCTGGGGGCAGGCAGGAATCGAACTGACGCTCTCATCCACCGCACGCATTGAGGTGCCAGACACCGTGCTTCGAGATCTCGCCGCGGGAATCACGAGCAGCTTCTTCGATGCGGCCGCTGCGGGAGCCATCGACATCCCCGACCCTGGGACACTTCTGGGTTTCTACGTCAAACAGATCGGATCGGCAAACGGCATGACACCTCTGGGGACCAGGGTGTTCTTCGTCGCAGATGACCCTTCTGTCAACGACGAACGAGTCTCGAGCCACGAGATCGGGCACATCCTCGGACTCAACCACACACGAGATGACTCCGCCAGACTGATGTTCTCTGGTACGAACGGCACCGACATCACCCTGGAAGAAACCGCCGTTGCGCGATACGGCGCAACGGGGATCCTCGATGGTCTCCGCTGACATGGCTATTCCTCGCCGGTCGACGGCCCGCGCCGGGGTGCTGATCTCCCTCCTCGCCCTCGTGGCTGCAGCGTGTTCGTCTGCACCACCGTCGGCCACACCGACAACGGCACCTGCACCACCGGCCGCGGTATCGATTCCCAATGAAGGCGGCACAGGTGAGGGCCACACACCCAGGGGGTTCGCCGGGACCGGAACAGGCCTGTTCGTTGGGGACAACCTCAACCCGCAGTTCCCGGACGGTGACGGCGTGTGGACGTACATGAGCTTCGTACTCCCGGACGCCGCGACGGTCACGAGCGCCAGCCTCGCGTCTGACGTCCTCCAGACACGAGGGACACCGTTCCAGGACCTGGGCAGGCTCATGGTCGAACGGGTCGAGTACGACGAGTTCAGCTCCGCACTCTTCGACCTGCCGTCATCCGGCAAGCCGACCCCGTGCACCGTCGTGGGCAGTATGGCGGTCTCATGCGACGTCACAGGCGCCGTGCAGGCGGCCATTGCGGATGGTGCCACGTCCGTCCAGTTCCGCCTCTTCTTCGAACGCCCTGGTGACAACGACGGCGAGGCCGACCTTGCGATGTTCTATCGCTCAGACAGCAACACCAACGAACCCGGCCTGTTCGTTCTCGAGCTGAATCCCGAGGGCTGATCGGAGCCCCCTAATGGCCCTCGTTCCTCGGGACATCTCCCCCACTCCGTGAGGGAGAGCAACAGTCTGGTTCTTTCCCTCCCTCGACGCAGTCGGGGGAGGTGGCCGAGCGCAGCGAGGTCGGAGGGGGCTTCTGAACCCCTCACCACAGGTCCTTCAACACGTCGCCCACAAGATCCGTGTTCGACGCTGCTGCGATGATCTCGTCGGACACCGAGGGGACGCCGGTTGCGGACTGCTGGAAGTGCACCAGCGCGGGATCGAGGAAACGGCTGCGCAGCGCATACGAATGGGCACCGTTGCCTGAGAATCGGTGGTGGTAGAACCTCTGGGGCACGGTGACGGCCAGGTGGTCCCTTGCACGGGTGAGCGCTACGTACAGCAGTCTGCGTTCCTCCTCGAGGCCACCGGGTTCAGACAGTGCCATGTCCGAGGGGATGTTCCCATCGGCGGCATGGATGACGGTGACCGAGCGCCACTCGCCACCCTTTGCAGAGTGGATTGTCGACAGGATCAGATAGTCGTCGTCGATATAGGGAGCGCCGGCGAAATCAGTGGTACTCGCCGGCGGGTCGAGCGTGATCTCGGTCAGGAACCGCGATCTCGTCACGTACTCACCCGCCAAACCGGCGAGGTGTTCGATGTCACCAAGGCGTGCGGTGGCGTCGTCGTACACGATCGGGAACACCGCCGCACAGAGGTCACCCAGCCGGTCAATCTGAGCCGATGGCACGGGCTCATCTCCTCCACTGCCTCTGCAGTCGGACAGTACGTCGCGCAGTAACCCGAGCACCTCCCTCGTTTCACGCCCGACCGGAACGTCGTATGCCAGCAGGGCGTCGAGACGGTCGATATCCGACGACGACGCGACGTCGGCAAGGTGGACAAGGACCTTGTGCGCCGTTGCCGGACCGATCCCCGGCAACATCAGAAGGACCCTGTTCCAGGCGAGATCGTCACGGGGGTTGTCGAGGATGCGCAACATCGCGAGAAGGTCCTTGACATGGGCCGCTTCGAGGAACTTGAGACCGCCGAACTTGACGAAGGGGATCGACCGGCGGGCAAGCTCGATCTCGAGGCCTCCGGAATGGTGGCCGGTACGGAACAACACAGCCTGGTCGCGAAGGTCGATCCCGCGTTCGCGCAACTCGAGAACCCTGTCACACACCCAGTCGGCCTGGGCAGCCTCGTCGTAACACGTGACCAACTCCGGGATCGGACCATCTGGCCTGACGGTCCACAGCTGTTTGTCGAACGCCGTGTCCGACGCGGCGATCACGGCGTTGGAGACATCGAGGATCTCGGGCGTCGAGCGGTAGTTCCTGTCCAGGGTGACGACCGTGGCATCCGGGTAAGCGTCGGGGAACGACAGGATGTTCTCGACGGTCGCAGCCCGGAACGAGTAGATCGATTGTGCGTCGTCACCGACGACGGTCAGGTTCCCTGAGGTGCCGCACATCGCTTCGAGAATCTGTGCCTGGACGTGATTCGTGTCCTGGTACTCGTCGACGAGGACATGGTCGAAGAGACCGCGTACGCTATCGGCGACCGGGGAATCGAGCAAGACCTGCCAGTACAGCAGCAGGTCGTCGTAGTCGACGACATTCGTCTCCTTCTTGGCCTCGGTGTAACCCGTGAACAACGTTGCGATGTCGTCCGTGTGGTCGAGGCAGTAGGGGAACCGCTGCTCGAGCGTCTCGACGAGCGGGATCCGTGCGTTGACCGTGCGCGAGTAGATCGAAGCGATCGTCTCCTTGCGAGGGAACCGGGTGCGACTCGTCCCGAAACCGTGCTGGGTGCGCACGATCCCGAACATCGACTCGGTATCGGCCCGGTCGATGACGGTGAACCCCTCGCCGAGGCCAACAGCCGGCCCGTACCGTCTCAGTAGCCGGTTGGCGATCGAATGGAACGTCCCACCCCACACCATCGAAGCTGCGGATCCGTGAACCACCGTCCCTGCCCTACGCAGCATCTCCGACGAAGCCCTGCGAGAGAACGTCAGGAGCAGTATCCGGCCGGGGTCCGTCCCCGTTTCTATCAGATGCGCGACCCTGGCGACAAGGGTCTTCGTCTTTCCCGAGCCTGCACCAGCGATCACGAGCAACGGCCCGTCGCCATGGAGCACCGCCTCACGCTGCCTGTCGTTGAGCCCTTCGAGATACGGCACTTCGGTTACATTGGTATCGAACATGTGTTCGATAGTAACACTCTCCCCCAGCTTGCTGGGGGAGATACCCCGAGGAACGAGGGGGAGAGGGGGCAGCTCATCCTTTCCGTTCTGCGTTCTGCGTTTTCCGTTCCGAGAAATCAGGACGGAAGGTGGCCGTCGCTCGTACCCTGCCACGATGAAACCAGCACACAACACCGGCCCTGTTCGACGTTTCCGCACAGCGGAACTCGTACTCGGCGGAATCATCGTCGCCACCGTGTTCGCTCAGGCGGTCCTTGCGGGCCAGCACCTCGCCCTCGATGCCGATATCATCCTCCACGGGATGCTCGGGAGCGCGGTGTTCTTCTTCCAGATAGCGGTCGTGGTCCTCG
>CAYUJA010000011.1:0-16731 GCA_964444875.1 uncultured Acidimicrobiaceae bacterium
TTCAGGCTATCCAATGGCGATCGTGGCTGCCGCCGCTGCTGTACGCCGTGGTGCATCGATCATCGCCCTCCTCCCCCGCATCGCCACCGCTGGTGACCCGATCGCGGCGATCCACGAAGAGATCGCAGAGACGCTCTCACTCGCCGAAACGAGGCTGCTCTCGGTACTCGATGCCGTCCGCGGCGCCCCTCTGCCACCAGACGCCCTCGGTATCGCTGCTGGAGTGGACAATGCAAAGGCTCACCTCGACCGACTCGAGCACGACGGGATCATCAAGGCGTCGTCACCCAGATATCGACTATCGAAGGCTTCGGCGGCCCTGCTCCACCTCCCCGACCGGCAGTCCGCCACAGTCGCCGGACTCACCGCGTGGTGCACCCAGGAGCAGAACATCGACACCGTCGCGTACGCAGGCCAGGCGATCGTGCGGTCGATCCGCTCGGCTTCCCAACACGGTGACTACGCGGCCGCCATGGACCTCGGCCGGTCCGCTGACGCGGCGATCTCTCTGTCTGGAAAATGGGGCCTGTGGTCTGGTGTGCTCACCGAGGTGACGGAGGCGTCGGAACTGGCAGGGGACCCGTTCGTCGAGGGCTGGACTCTCCACCAGCGCGGAACACGTTCACTCGCCGAAGGTGACACCGACGCGGCCTTCGTGGCCCTCAGCCGTGCAGCCGAGATCCGGCGAGAGATCGGCGACATGCCGGGTCTCGAGGTCACCGAGCACAACCTGGCGCTGCTTACCCCGGCACCTGCCATCATCCCACCACGGACGCCGAAACCACCGGCGCCGCCCCGAACCGGGATCCCAGGCTGGGCGTGGGCGATGATCGTCGTCGGTCTCCTGGCAGCCGCAGGCCTGGTCGCCTTTCTGGTGACGCAGAACCGCCAGGACACACCCATCGTGGTGACAACTGTCGCCGCGAACGGAGAACTCGTCGCGACCACAGACACGATCGACTTTTTCGAAGTACTGCCTGGGACATCCGCAACGGCCGGGGTCGAACTCGTCAATACAGGCCCCGGCTCCCTCGGGATCGACGACGTGTCGATCAACGGGCATGAATCGCTCTCGGTGGGTACGGACTGCGGGTTCCTCGAACCCGGCGAGACGTGCCGTATCGAAGTCACGTTCGCCCCCGACAAGCCGGGCGATGCCGGTGCTGAGGTCGTGGTCACGCATTCCGGAACCAACGACAGCATCACAATACACGTGGTCGGTGCGGCGATCGACCCGCCATCGGCGTTCCTGACCGTCGATCCGGTGAACATCGACTTCGGTCTCGTTCCGCGCGGCGACGGTGCGTTGATCACACGGTCACCATCTCCGAACGAATGGCTCAAGGGGATCGAGATCACCAATGAAGGAGACCTCGATGTGCAGATAGCGGGCATCCGTACAGACTCCGATCGATTCGTGCCGAGCACCGACTGCGTCGTGCTGTCTCCCGGAAAGTCATGCACACTCGAGGTCCGATTCCTGGCGACGGAGCCTGGGGTATTCGAGGCGACGCTGTTCATCGACCACACGGCGGACAACGCCCCGTTCGAGATCCCGATCACCGGTGTCGTCGCCGAACCGGCGAACCTGACGATCGAGATCGTAGAGGTATCCGATGCTCTTCCAGACCAGAAGGGCGCCGAATTCGCTACGGCACGCGCCATCGTGGCGATCACCAACAGCGGACAGACAGCAACCACGGATGCGTTCGACTACCGGATCGAGCGATCGAATCCTGGGGATGACGTCATCCCCTGGATCCCTGCCCTCACGGAGAGTGGAGCCTTCGCCACGTTCACGTTCACAGGCTCGATCGGGCCTGGCGAAACCATCCTGGTAGAACCCGTGCTTGGATTCCCGTTCGTACAATATCGGGCAGTGCCGATCGCGGGGATACGCGCAGAGGTCGATTCATGTTTCGCAGAGGAGTTCATAGCGGTCCCGCCATGCCGGATCGCGGAATCGGACGAGGAGGACAACATGTCAAAGCCGGTCGATGTCACCATCTCGTTCGCTGTGGAGTCATGATGGACACGGACCCACCACACGGCATCCACATCGGTGGTGACGTTTCAGGGCAGGTCGGTATCGGAGGCTCGGTCAGCCAATCTCAGACGGCACCGGGCGCCTCGAATCGGTCGGGTGCCTCAACCGTGCTGTTCTGGACGGCGAACCCTGTGGACACCGATGCGCTGAGACTCGATGAAGAAGTGCGCACCATCGAGGAGCGTCTCCGCACGAGCGACTTCAGAGACCGTTTCGTCCTCAAACAGCAGTGGGCGGTCCGCCCGAGCGACCTTTCAGAAGGGCTGCTGCGGTATGCACCCGCGATCGTGCACTTCTCAGGGCACGGGAACCCGACGGGGAACATCGTCATGGAAGATGACACAGGCAATGCACTGCCCGTCTCCGTCGGCGCACTTGCCGACCTCTTTGCGATCGCCGGCGGGAGCGTTCGCTGCGTGGTGTTCAACGCCTGCTACTCACAGACCCAGGCAGAGGCGGTGGCTGAACACGTCGAGAGCGTCGTGGGGACGTCCAGGGCGATCGGTGACACCGCGGCGATCGCGTTCGCGGCGGGTTTCTACAGGGCACTCGGCTATGGGCGCAGCGTCGCGACCGCTTTCGACCTCGGCTGCAACGAGATCGACCTCACATCTCTCGACGGCAGCGACATCCCGCAACTGCTCACCCGCACCGGCATCGACGCCACCACGATCACCTTCTCGGACTCATGAAGAACGGTGTGCAACTCATTGCGTATGCCGACCGTTTCGGCGGTGGCGGCATCTCGACCGTTCGCGACCTTCTCACAGGGCCGCTCGACGGGGCGTTCACCGGTGTTCATCTGCTCCCGTTCTACACACCCTACGACGGGGCAGACGCCGGATTCGACCCGATCGACCACCGCAGGGTCGACCCACGGCTCGGGGACTGGGACGACGTCGCGTCGCTGTCGGAGACCCATGACGTCACGACAGACCTGATCGTCAACCACATCTCGAGCGGATCGCCCCAGTTCCTGGACTTCGTCCACACCGCCGAATCCTCTCGATACGCCGGCATGTTCCTCCAACGCGACACCGTGTTCCCACACGGCCCGACCGATGCGCAGCTCGCTGCCATCTACAGACCCAGGCCTGGTGACCCCTTCACTGAGGTCGCCATGGCAGACGGAAGCCGCACGGTGATGTGGACCACGTTCACACCACACCAGATCGACCTCGATGTGCACAACCCGCAGGCGTGGAGGTACCTGCTTGATGTGCTCGACCGGTTGTCTGACGCAGGAGCCGGCCAGGTACGACTCGACGCCATCGGTTATGCGGTGAAAACGGCGGGCACATCCTGTTTCATGACCACCGACACCCTCGGCTTCATCGACAGCATCCGGGCGGAGGTGGCACGGCGAGGGATGCAATCGCTTCTCGAGATCCACTCGCACTACACGGATCAGATATCGATAGCTTCGCGGACAGACCGTGTGTACGACTTCGCGCTGCCTCCGCTGGTTCTCCACGCTCTGTACACGGGTTCAGGCGATCACCTCCGCCGGTGGTTGGAGATCAGCCCGCGTAACTCGATCACGGTTCTCGACACCCACGACGGGATCGGCGTCATCGACGCCGGCCCCGACGGTGATCGACCTGGGCTCCTGACTCCACGAGAGATCGACCAACTGGTCGAAGCCATCCACGAGGCCACCAACGGCGAGAGCCGCGACGCTACGGGGGAGGCAGCATCGAATCTCGACCTGTATCAGGTGAACTCCACCTACTTCTCCGCCCTCGGGTGCGACGACAACCGCTATCTGCTCGCCAGGCTGATCCAGTTCTTCTCCCCAGGGATACCACAGGTCTACTACGCGGGCCTGCTTGCCGCCCGAAACGACATGGCGCTGCTGGAGCGGACCGCAGTGGGCAGGGACATCAACCGCCCGTACTTCGATGAGCAACAGATCCTCTTCGAGTTGCAACGGCCGGTCGTCCGCCATCTCATGGCACTGGCGAAGTTCCGCAACACACACCCTGGTTTCAGCGGTGAGTTCCACATGGAGCCTGGTGCAGACCACGAACTCCGGCTCGGATGGAGGAACGCGACGGCGTCGGTCGATGCCCACATCGATCTCTCACGCGAGTCTTTCGTCGTTCACCAGAGCCTGGCCGGCGTCGAGGCCCACTTCGATTCGTGGGACGGGTTCTCAGCGGTCCTGTGAATCGGGTGAAAGCTCCGAGTCGAGGCGAGAGAGTCCGTGGAACGTCGATCGCAGTGCCGGGTACACGTCGCGATAGAGGAGGTAGACCTCTTCGTAGATGGCCGAGTCGCTCCCCGGTTCCCGTGTCTGGCCAACGACGACCGACTCCTCGGATGCCTCTGCGACTGAAACGAACGCACCGGTCCCTGTGGCCGCAAGAAGCGCCGCTCCGTGCGCTGCTCCTTCCGACGTCCCTACGACGCGAACGGGCAGGCCGGTGACGTCCGCGATGATCTGGAGCCACACATCGCTCGTTGCACCGCCTCCAGAGATCCTCACCTCGCCGAGCACGGTCATCGAAGCGATCAGCTCGACCGAGTCACGCAGACCGAACGCCACGCCCTCCATCACCGATCGCGCCATATGCCAGAGACCGTGGCGGAGCGTGAGGCCGACGAACGCACCTCTCGCGAGCGGGTCGGGGTACGGTGTTCGTTCCCCGGACAGGTACGGGGCGAACAGAAGGCCGTTGGCACCCGCCCGTACCGACTCCACAGCCCGGTCGATGTCCCGATAGCTCATGCCTGGGGCGGTGGTGTCCTTGAACCATCGGAGGCTCCCCGCCCCGGACAGCATCACACCCATGAGATGCCACGTATCTGGCACGGCGTGACAGAACGCGTGGAGCCGCCCTTCGGGCTCACTGACGGGCTGGTCCGTGGATGCGAAAACGACACCGCTCGTTCCGAGGCTCATCGCGATGACTCCGGGAGAGACGGCGCCGACACCAACGGCGTTGGCCGCCTGGTCCCCCCCACCCCCAACGACCGGTGTACCCGGTGCGAGGCCGGTCGCGGTGGCTGCGGCGAGCGTGAGGCCACCTGTGACGTCCGGACCCTCGAATGTTCGCGGAAGCCAGGCCTGATCGATACCGAGTGCGGCGGCCACCTGAGGTGACCAATCGCGTGATGCGAGGTCGAAGAGGCCTGTCCCGGATCCACCCGCCTTGTCGAGGGCGTACTCGCCGGTGAGCCGGTATCGGATGTAATCCTTCGGAAGGAGCACGTGTTCGGTCCTGTCGTACACCCAGGGTTCATGCCTGGCTACCCACAGGATCTTGGGTGCGGTGAACCCTGTGAGGGCATCGTTGCCCGTGATCGAGATGAGGCGGTCGCGCCCGACCCGTTCACGGATCTCGTCGCACTCGCGCTGGGTCCTCTGGTCGTTCCACAAGATCGCCGGGCGCAGCACCTCGCCATCGCGATCGAGCATGACCAGACCATGCATCTGCCCGGTGAGACCGATCCCGTGGACCGCCGTACCGGCGATACCGGCTTGTTCAAGTGCTTGTGCGATCGCATCGAGCGTCGCGAGCCACCAGAGTTCCGGTGACTGTTCTGACCACAGCGGCCTCGGTGTGTCGAAGTCGTACTCTGATCGCCCTATCGACACGACACGCCCGTCGGCGTCCATCACGAGTGCTTTGGTCGCCGTCGTCGAAGAGTCGATTCCGAGGAAGTAGCTCACAGTTCGAACCTCCAGGACCCGGGAAGGCACCGCCAGACTCTGGCGTGTGTGGTTGGCTCGCTACAACCGATGCCTCGTGAGATTTCGTTCCATCCCACTCAGGCATACTGTACGGTGCACAGGCTTCCAAGGCCGACGATCCGCACGAGGCGCCAAGCAGTCGGAGGATGACACTATGACCGAGTTCTTCACCGGTGTTGAGAAGGTTCGCTACGAGGGCCCAGACACCGACAACCCCCTTGCCTTCCAGTTCTACGATGCCGAGCGGGTCGTCATGGGCAAGCGGATGGAAGACCACCTCCGCTTCGCCGTGTGTTACTGGCACTCGTTCAGCTGGCCTGGCAACGATGTGTTCGGTGACGGCACGTTCGACCGCCCATGGCTCGATCCGACGATGGATCCCCTTGCCGGGGCCCGTCTCAAGATGGATGCGGCCTTCGAGTTCTTCTCCAAACTCGGTGTCCCCTTCTGGTGTTTCCACGATGTCGACATCGCCCCGGTCGGAGCCGACTTCGCTGAGACCAAAGACAACCTCGCCACAATGGTGGACTACGCAGAAACCAAGATGGAAGAGACAGGCCTTCGCCTGCTGTGGGGAACGACCAACGCCTTCAGCCATCCGAGATTCGCTGCAGGCGCAGCCACGAACCCCGATCCCGAGGTGTTCGCCTTCGCAGCGGCACAGGTGAAGAACGCTCTCGATGCGACACACAGGCTCGGTGGCAGCAACTACGTCCTGTGGGGAGGCCGCGAGGGATACGAGACGCTCCTCAACACGAGGATGGGCAGGGAAGCCGACCAGTTCGCACGGTTCCTCCACATGGTCGTCGACTACAAGAAGTCGATCGGGTTCCAGGGCACGCTCCTGATCGAGCCGAAACCCCAGGAGCCGACGAAACACCAATACGACTACGACTCGGCCACCGTCCACGGCTTCCTCGAGAGGTACGACCTCGTCGGCGAACTGTTCGTCAACATCGAGGGCAACCACGCCACACTCGCAGGACACAGTTTCCACCACGAGGTCGCCTACGCCATCGACAACGGCATCTTCGGCAGTATCGATGCGAACCGCGGTGATGCACAGAACGGTTGGGATACCGACCAGTTCCCCAACTCGGTCGAAGAGATGACGCCCGTCATGTACGAGATCCTGCGCAGTGGAGGATTTCACGATGGTGGATTCAACTTCGATACCAAACTCCGCCGCCAGTCGATGGACCGCCTCGACCTGTTCCACGGCCACATAGGTGCCATGGACACACTCGCCCGTGCACTGGTAGCTGCCAGTGCATTGATCGAAGACGGAGCGCTCGAAGAAGCCCGCGAGACACGATACGAGAAGTGGTCGGCGGGCCTCGGCTCACAGATCATGGACGGGTCGATCGGACTCGTCGACCTCGAACGACGGGTGGCGTCGGGAGAACTCGATCCAACACCGGTATCGGGCCGTCAGGAGGAGCTCGAGAACCTCGTCAACAGAACGATCTGGGGATCAGCGAACTGACTCTGTCTCGCCTCGGGTGATGGTGACGAACTGGTTCGCATCGACGGGCATCCACGGCCCGATCTCTCCATCTGGCCAGATCACCCGCACCTGGGCGCCCGACGACGGACCAAGCCCGAAGTGGGCAAAGCCGGCCTGACCGCCTGCATGCCCACCGCCGACCGTTACCTCGCGTCGGATCGTCCGATCACCGATCTGAACCTCGATCCACGACCCAACCGCGTCGAGATTCGCCTCAGGCTGGGCGATGCGCACCGCAAGCCAGTTCCCCATCGGCCCCGGCTCTTGTACCGTTCCCCTGCCGATGTTCCTCCATGTCTCGACGTTCTCGACACGGTTCACCTCCACGAGATCGAGCAGGCCGTCGAGGTTCAGGTCCACGAGCGCAGCACCACGGGTACGGGCGAAATCCACGATCCCTGCAGCGCCTGCCGCCTCGACGAACGTGCCATCTGGCTGGCCGAGGAACAGGTTGTTCGGGTCCTTCAGTGCTGCCTCTTGCATGGCGTCGACGTTGCCCTTCGACACGTACAGGTCGACGAAACTGTCGTTGTTGACGTCCTGGAACTCGGGATGCCATGCCGTGGACGGCATCACATCGCCCCCGGTGAACGGCCGTTGGGCGAGAACTCCCCTGTCAAGGGCGATGTCTCCGTACTGTGGTTGGCCCGGGCCGTCGCTCAGGCTCTGAAGTTTGTTGTCTCCCATGCTCGTGAGGTACACCTCGGGATATCCATCTCCCGAGATGTCGTTGCTCGCGATGCCCATCCCCCAGATCTGCAACTGCTTCCAGCCTTCGTCGCGCGTGTAGAGCCGCGGTGGCTGACCGTCGACAACACTCCAGAGTTGTTCCTCGCCGTTGCGGTAGTAGTTCCGGTCATTGGCGACGCGCAGGTCCTGGCCACCCGTGCGGTCCCAGTCGGTGAAGAGCAGTGAGAGGGTGCACCAACTCGGATCGAGAAGGGACACGTTCGTGTACCCATCGTCGTCGGGCCGAACGAGCACGTTGTCCGAGCATTCTGGTGTCTGGTTCCCTGCTTCGTCGAGCAAGACGTAGTTCCCGAACGCCAGCGTTGGAAAGGTGTTGCCGCCTTCCCATGTGGCACTGAACGCCGTCGTCCAGTCGTCGCCGCCGTCGAAGTTCCAGTCCTCATTGGCCCGTTCGAAGGTGCAATCACCCTGCCCGCGTAGGAGAACGTTCTCACCGAGGCGCAGGACGACCAGATCCATCACACCGTCCGAGTCGATATCGAGTGGATAGGCGCCGGTGACTCCAGGGAGGTCGGTCGAAGGGCTGACCACGGCACTGAATTGAAGCCTGCCGGCTATCGCGCTCTCGTTGCGATACAGGGCTGCCGGCTCCTGGCCGCCGGCGAAATACAGATCCGGTTTCGCATCCTGATCACAGTCGAACGCGGCGACCCCTCCTCCAACGAAATATCTCCAGTTCCCGTCGTACGAGTGGACGATGCCTGCGCCATCTGTCTCCTCGACGAACCGGGGAGCCTCCATCGCCACCGTCGGTGTCGTCGAACGTGACACGAGCACCAGCGAGACGGCGCCACCAGCGAGAACAACAGCTATCACCGTTGCGCCGATGGCGATCCATCTGCCCCTTGCCATGGTGGTCTCCTTCGAGGCTCAGCTTGTGCCGCGTTGTCGCGACAACCGGCTCACCGATCGGTGAGCCGACACGCCCTGGCAAGGGTAACGACGATCCGTTCCACGCGGATACGGGGCGATGTGTTGGGTACCTCTGCGGAGGTCATCGATGGTCAGTTCGGTCTCCAAACATGCGTATGATTCATGGTGTCGCCGCGTTCGTGGCGGCTCTATCCATAAGTACTTGGAGGAACAATGAAACGAAGTATGAAACTTGTCATGCTGGTTGCGGTTTTCGCTTTGATCGCTGCAGCATGCAGTAGCTCGAGCGAAACGACAACCACGCAAGCATCAGGGACCGAGACGACCGTCGCCGCATCTGATGGCCCGATCGTCGGCGTTTCCTGGAACAACTACAACGAAGAGCGTTGGGCCCGCTGGGACGAACCGGCCATCAAGGCTGCGATCGAGGAAGCAGGCGGAACGTACATCTCGACGGACGCCGGTTCCTCGGCAGAGCAGCAGATCGCTGACGTCGAGAATCTGATCTCCCAGGGCGCACAGGCGCTGATCATCCTCGCCCAGGACGGAACGGCGATCAAACCTGCCGTACAGGCAGCCGTGGACCAGGGCGTTGCGGTGATCGCGTACGACCGTCTCATCGAAGACGAGAACGCGTTCTACATCACCTTCGACAACATCGAGGTCGGCCGTATGCAGGCGCGGGCCATCCTCGAACTCGTCCCTGAAGGCAACTACGTGATGATCAAGGGCAACTCTGCAGATGCGAACGCTGACTTCCTTCGCGGAGGACAGCAGGAGGTCCTCCAGGACGCCATCGACTCTGGTGCGATCACCATCGTTGGTGAGTCCTACACGGACAACTGGGCCCCTGAGGTCGCACAGACCAACATGGAACAGTTCCTCACGGAGAACGACAACGACATCCAGGCAGTCGTCGCATCCAACGACGGCATGGCCGGTGGTGTGATCGCCGCACTTGCGGCCCAGGGTCTTGACGGCATCGTGCCGGTATCGGGCCAGGACGGCGACGGCGCCGCCTTGAACCGTGTAGCCCTCGGCACACAGGCAGTCGATGTCTGGAAGGATGCCAGGGTCCTCGGCACCGCTGCCGGCAAGGCAGCAGCGCTGTTGGCATCGGGCACCGCTCTCGATGCGGTCCCGGGCGCGATCGTGTTCACGACCCCAGGTGGGAACGACATGAACACCATCCTCCTGTCGCCACAGCCGATCACCCAGGACAATCTCGACCTCGTCGTGACTGCTGGCTGGATCAGCGTTGAGGACCTGTGCAAGGACGTTGAAGCTGGAAGTGTCACTGTCTGCCCATAAGACCGTGACCTGAGCCGACCAACGAGTAGAAAGGCCCCCGCAACCACCGTTGCGGGGGCCTTTCGTCCTCTCAGCCGACAGCCAACAGCCCTGCTAACACCATCAGACTGTGAACTGAAAACTGTGAACTGTGAACTGACACCCCCTCTCCCCCTTGATCCCGCACGCGTAATAGTCTGTTACCAACGTGACTGACGAAACCAAGACCGACGCTCTCGACGCTTCCGGGGACCCGGAGTTAGCACCTCTCGACGGGAACGACAAGAAGGGATTCTCCGTCGGTTCCCTGCTGCGGGTGGCAGAGATCGACACCCGCCTGCTCGGCATGCTCCTCGCTCTGGCTGTCATCTGGATCGGTTTCAACATCCTGTCTGGTGGGACGTTCCTGTCCCCGAGAAACCTGTGGAACCTCTCGGTGCAAACTTCCGTGGTGGCCATCATGGCGACGGGGATGGTCCTGGTGATCGTCACGAGGAACATCGACCTCTCCGTGGGATCGATGCTCGCAGCGATCGGCATGGCAATGGCCCTCCTCCAGGCCGAGATACTCCCGGACATCTTCGGCATCGGACATCCGATGATCTGGATCGTCTCGCTTCTTGCTGGCATCGCGATCGGGGCCCTGTTCGGAGCGATTCAGGGTGCGATCGTCGCGTATTTCGGTGTGCCTTCGTTCATCGTCACGCTCGGTGGCCTCCTCGTGTGGCGCGGTATCGCGTGGTGGATGGCGAGCGGGCGCACGATCGCACCCATGGATGCAACCTTCCAGCTCTTCGGTGGAGGCGCTCGAGGAACGATCGGTGGAACGTGGACGTGGGTCATCGGGATACTCGGCTCGATCGCGATCGTCTTCCAGATGTGGAACAAACGCAGACAGCGCAAGAAGTTCGGGTTCGAACCGCGTCCGATGTGGGCGGAGATCAGCATCGCAACCGTCGGTGTCGTCGTCATCCTCGGAGCCACCGCGGTCATCAACTCGCACCCGATGCCAGAACTTCTCGCCATGAGGTACGCCGAGGCGAACGGCATTCCCTGGCCAGAGGGTGGACTCACCATCGCCCTGGGCCTTGCGACCCCTGTGTTGATCACCATCGTCGTTGCGCTCGTGATGTACTTCGTCACGGGCCGCACCAGGTTCGGGCGTTACATCTTTGCGATCGGTGGGAACCCTGAGGCTGCTGAACTCGCAGGCATCAAGACGAGATGGACCATCGTCAAGACGTTCATGGTTATGGGCATCCTCGTGGCGATCGCTGCAGCGGTCCAGGTCGCACGTCTCAACGCTGCGACAAGCGGCATGGGACAGCTCGCTGAACTGTTCGTGATCGCCGCTGCCGTGATCGGTGGCACATCACTCAGTGGCGGAGTCGGCACGATCCCCGGTGCGATCCTGGGTGCCCTCGTGATGCAATCCCTCATCTCTGGGATGGTTCTGCTCGGTCTCGACGCACCGCTCCAGGACATCGTCGTGGGTATCGTTCTCGTCGTGGCAGTCGCCCTCGACAGCTACTACCGACGGAGGGTCTCGACGTGACCGACACCGCAACACCGTTGACACCCCTCGTCGAGATGAAACACATCCGTGTCGCGTTCGGTGGTGTTCATGCCGTCGATGATGTCTCGATGGATCTCTACGCGGGCGAGGTCGTCGCGATCGTCGGTGGCAACGGTGCAGGCAAGACGACGCTGATACGAACACTGTCTGGCGCCCATCCCGCAGACTCTGGCGAGATCTGGATCGATGGTGAACTCGTCTCGATCAGCAACCCGCGCGATGCCAAGGCGTTCGGTGTCGAGACGATCTATCAGACACTCGCCCTCGCAGAGAACCAGGATGCAGCGTCGAACATGTTCCTCGGCAGAGAGCTCCTGACACGCTGGCACACGCTCGACGATTCCGCGATGGAAGACGCCACACGCAAGGTCATGGCACGGTTGAACCCGAAGTTCCAGAACTTCAACGTTCCTGTAGCGTCCCTGTCTGGTGGCCAGCGCCAGTCGATCGCCATCGCCAAATCTGTCTATTTCAATGCGCGGATCATCATCATGGATGAGCCGACAGCCGCGCTCGGGCCCCAGGAAACAGCCCAGGTCGGTGAACTGATCGAACGGTTGAAATCCGAGGGCATCGGGATCTTCTTGATCAGCCACGACATCCACGACGTGTTCGACCTCGCCGACCGTATCAACGTGATGCACACGGGCGACCTTGTCGGGACGGTCAACAAGAACGATGTGACCAAAGACGACGTCCTCGCGATGATCATCATGGGGAAACTCCCCGAAGAGGTCACCGAAACGGACATCGAGGAACTGCACAGCTGACAGGAGCCGTTTTCCGTTCTCCGTTCACCGTTCTCCGACTTCTGGCCAGACGCGGCCATCGGGGAAGAACGTTGCGAAGTCCTTTCGAAAGGCGGTGAACGCTGGCAACTGGTCGAGTGACAGGTCAGACAGCGGACCCGAGATGCCCGTGCCGAGGAACGGGTCGAAGAGGGTTCCCGATTCCGGGTCACGCAGGCCGTCTGGTGTCAGTTCCAGCTCGACCACGCGGTCACCGACCCGGCGCGAGAACACCTTCCATCGCTGGGGATCCTGCGGGTCGATCACGACGGCGACCTCGATACCTGCGACCACGTCGTTGACCATGCCGACCTCGCGCAACCGAGGGATCGAGTACGAGACAGCCTCCGTCTTGAAATCCACGACAACGGCCATGTCCTCGAGTTCGAACGCGGTCCTCCACGCATGGACGTCGAGGGCGTATGTGTCTGGATGGGCGCTCTGCCACGCCTCCCAGGTCGTCAACGTGGACGGTATGACCTCGAGTGTTCGTCCCTTGAGCGGACCGGCGATCGCCTCTCCTTTCGGCTGACTCCAGATGGAACCTGTGGCGTGGTCCCACCAGGTCATCGCATTGCCCCACAGGGCACCCTGATTGCCCAGGACGATCGGCTTCCCGTCCAGTTCTCGGCGATGAACTATCGCCGTACCGCAGCGCGGTCACCAACTGACGAGGATCGGCATCCCATCGAGGTTGTCGATCACCATCTCGCGCTGGTTCAGGTGGGTTATCGGATACGCCTTGGCCGTGTCGGTGCCTTCGACCCCCAGGACCAGGCTGCCTGGCGGCCAATCGACCTGATCCGCCGTGGTGAACTGGGGGTCGTACACCGGCTCTATCTGATCGCGGTCGAGCAGTTGCCGGAACCCGTCGGGAAGCGGATCACCGGCCGCAAACGGGTCGTACACCGCCGAGATGTCGACGGGCGGAGGCGGTTCCGAGGCGACAAGAGCGACCTGTGATGGCTCGTCGGCCCCTGATCGCACCAGCCAGGCGCCGAACACACCCAACCCGATCAGCACGGCAACACCCAGGGCCACGATGCCGGCACGCGTGTTCTGTTCCTTCATACCCCAACAACGATGCCACGACGACCACCACCCACCAACTGTCGTGACGCCGACCATCACCACTAGGACTTTGGCGTCCAACGGCGCCATATACGGCGGATCTGGACGCCAAAGTCCTAGGTCTCGGCGCGGATGCGGGTGATGCGGTGCCCGTCGACGGAGAGGACCGTGAGGACGAGCCCATCGAGGTCGATCGAATCGCCGACCGAAGGGAGACGGTCGACGATCCCGATCATCAGTCCTGCGATCGTGTTCCAGTCCCCCGTTGGCAGCGCGACGTCGAGCGCTCGCTCGACGTCTGTCACGTGCGCCGAACCGGGGATCACCCAGATACGCTCACCGATGATCTCGAACCCCTCGACCGCCACTTCGTCCTCATCAGATATCCGGCCGACCAGACGGGTCACGACATCCTCGATAGTCACGATTCCGGCAGTTCCACCGAACTCGTCGACGACAACGACGAAGTGGATCCGCGCTCGCTGCATCTCGCCGAGCAATTCCACCACTGCCTTGGATTCGGGCACGATGAGGGGGGCCGCTGCCACATCGAGAGCCAGGCGGTCGGGTTCGTCGACCACCGCGGCGGCGAGGTCGATGATGGCGACGACACCAACGATCTCATCGAGATCCCCTTCGTATATCGGGATCCGTCTGTGGCCGCTCGAGATCGCTGTATCGAGCGCCTGTCTCACCGTCGTCGTCGCCGGCACGGCCACGATGTCTGGCCGTGGAACGTAGATCTCGTCGACGTTGCGGTCTCCGAGGTCGAAGACTCGATCGATCAGCCTGCGATCGGTCTCGTCGATGGTTCCCGTGTCCGCCGCTGCCGAGGCGAGTTGAAGCAACTCTCGCTCCGTCGGGGCAGAAGGCGAAGCGACGGCGGTGCCTGGAGCCTGGATGTTGGCGATCCACATGAGGACGGCGACGATCGGCCGGAGAACAAAGGTGAGCAACCCGAGGAGGGGGGCCGTGGCGTACCCGACCCTGACCGAATGCGCGACCGCGTACGTCTTGGGAATCGCCTCGGTGTATATGAACAGGACGATCGTGAGGATGATCGACGCGATGGTCACGCCGAGGGACCCGAACAGGCGCTCGGCGAGGAGGCCGGCGATCGCCGCTGCGGAGATCTGGACGAGCAACACCACCAGGAGCACGGTGTTGAGCGCGCGAGGGAGATCATCGAGAACCCGCAGGAGGGTCGTGGCTCTCTTGCCACCGCTGTCTGCATCAACCTCGACTCGAACGCGGGGCACACGGAGAAGTGCTGCCTCGGCTGCCCCCAGGACGGCGGCCGCGACGACAAGCCCCACGAGTGCGACGACGAGCCACACTTCAGCGTTTTCCACGCTCCATTGTCTCATGTGCAGGCTCATATACGGACCGTTTGTCCGCTGGTGGGCCTGATGGATGCGCATTTCACCAGGGCGTGTAGTGTGGAGTCCTCGCACAGTCGGTGGGCTCACGTGCCCTACCGCAGCAACCGGCTGGTGTCTGGGATGTGAGGAAACATGGAAAGAGAGGACCTCGAACGTCCACGCGACGGGGGTCTCTATCACCGTGGGCTCGACCACGATTCGTGCGGCATCGGGTTCGTCGCCGACATCAAGGGGCGAAAGAGCCACCGGATCGTCGACCAGGGGCTCACGGTTCTAGCGAACCTCACACACCGTGGCGCTGTCGGAGCCGACCCACTTGCGGGTGACGGTGCAGGCATGTTGCTCCAGATCCCCGACAGGTTCGTGCGTGAAGAGATGGCCGCCCAGGACGTCGTTCTCCCCGAACCCGGCCACTACGGCGTTGGCATGATCTTCCTGCCCCAGGACCCCGCGGACCGCATCGCCTGTCAGCACGCCATCGAAGAGACCGTCATGCGAGAGGGCTTGCACGTGCTCGGCTGGCGCGACGTGCCCGTCGACCCGTCATGCCTCGGCGAGAGCGTCAAGCCGATCGAACCGGTGATACGCCAGGTCTTCATCGGCAGCGGAGACACGATCAGCGACCCCGACCACTTCGAACGCAAGCTCTACGTGATCCGCAAGCAGTCTCACATCCGGCTGGGAAGAAGCGACCCAGAGCTCATGCAGCGCGGGCGTTTCTACGTGACGTCGATGTCGGCACGGACGATCACCTACAAAGGGATGATGCTCGCCGCGAACCTGGCGGTGTATTACAAGGACCTGGCAGATGAACGGGTCGAGTCGGCCCTCGCGTTGATCCACCAGCGGTTCTCCACGAACACATCGCCGTCGTGGCGCCTTGCGCAACCGTTCAGGTACCTCTGTCACAACGGAGAGATCAACACCGTCCAGGGCAACATCAACTGGATGATGGCGAGACGCCAGAACATGTCATCTGAGGTCCTCGGCGACGACCTCGAAAAGCTGTGGCCGCTGATCGGCGACGGCGCTTCAGACTCAGCGACCTTCGACAACTCGCTCGAACTCCTGCTCGCCGGTGGTTACTCCCTCGGCCACGCCATGATGTTGATGATCCCTGAGGCCTGGGCAGACAATCCTTTGATGGATGCCGGACGTAAGGCGTTCTACGAATACCACGCCGCGGTGATGGAACCATGGGACGGCCCGTCCGCCGTTGCCTTCACCGACGGCAAACAGATCGGCGCGACCCTCGACCGCAACGGACTGCGGCCTGCGCGCTACTTCGTGACCGACGACGACCTCGTCGTCCTCGCGTCAGAGATGGGCGTGCTCGACATCCCAGAGCACAAGATCGTGAGGAAATGGCGCCTCCAGCCGGGGAAGATGTTGCTCATCGACCTCGAGCAGGGCCGGATCATCGACGACAAGGAACTCAAGGACTCGCTCTCGGGCGCAAAGCCGTACCAGCAATGGCTCGACGAAACCCAGATCCGTCTCTCGGACCTCCCCTCCGAGGTCGCCTCGATGGGCCCCGATGCCAGAACACTCGCCACCACCCAGCGCGCCTTCGGATACACGAGAGAGGACATCGAGTTCTTCTTGAAACCGATGGCGACGAGCGGCAAGGACCCTATCGGGTCGATGGGCAGAGACACGCCGCCTGCGGTGCTTTCGGATCGACCCAAGATGCTGTACGACTACTTCAAGGAACGCTTCGCCCAGGTGACGAACCCACCGATCGACCCGA
>CAYUJA010000012.1:0-16607 GCA_964444875.1 uncultured Acidimicrobiaceae bacterium
CTCCCACCGCTCCTGTCGATCACGCTTGGCGCCCTCGGTGTCTCACCGCTCGAGATGTCTGCAGCGTATTCGACGTTCGCGAACTTCGGTGAACGGGTCGAGCCGTACCTCATCGAGAAGATCACTGCCCAGGACGGCACGGTGATCTACCAGAACGAGGTCGAGCCACGCAGGGTGTTGTCTGAACAGATCAGTGCGGCGGTCGTCAGCACCCTCGAGAAGGTCGTCTCGAGCGGGACGGCCCGTAGAGCCGACATCGGGCGGCCCCAGGCAGGCAAGACCGGTACGGCTTCGGCCTCACGCGACGTCTGGTTCGTGGGCTTCGTGCCTCAATTGACCACAGCGGTATGGGTCGGGTACGCCGACAGCCAGCGGCCTCTCGAGGACTTCACCGTGTTCAACGACATCGAAGGGAAAGAGCAGTTCTACCGCAGGGCGTTCGGTGGAACACTGGCCGCCCCGATCTGGAACCAGTTCATGAAAGTCGCAACGAAGGACCTGCCTCCCATCGACTTCCCTGAGGATCCTGAGGGAACGAGCATCTATCGCCTGACACCCAACACGAAGGTCCCACCTCGTGAGGGTTCGACAAGGGCGATGCTCGATGCGCTATACGCACTCGGGTTGCGGGGTGTCACCGCTGAGATCCCGAGCTCGCTCCCCAGGGGCGAGTTCATCTCGATGACCCCCGGACCCGGCGCGACCGTCAGGGAAGGCACCCAGGTCCTCATCGAGGTCTCCAGCGGCGTCCCGCCAGAGAGCGACATGATCAAACTGCGCGGACTCACCCCTGCAGAGGCATCGGCGACGCTCCTCGAGTACAGGGATACCGTCGGTTTCCACTTCACGTGGGCCATGGTCGAGGTCACCATCAAGAACCCTGCCTTCTACGGGTTGGTCGTGAGGACGAGCCCGCCGTTTGGGGCCAAGATCGGTCCTGGTGCACAGATCGACGTGTTCGTCGGGAAGGCCCCGTAGGTTCCGACGCGCCCTGGTGGAGCTACGCTGCGTATCCATGACGTCTGAAGCTCCTCCGTTACCCAGGTTGTGGGCGTACGCGACTCACTACCGCGGCCAGATCGTCGTCGCTGCCATCTGGTCCTTCCTCAACAAGGCGGTCGACATCGCCCCGCCGTTCCTCATCGGGATGGCCGTCGACGTCGTCGCCAACGGGTCGACCAGCTTGCTCGGACAACTCGGTGTCGAGGATCCGAAGGCACAGATCCTCGTCATCGCGCTCATCACGTTCGTCGTGTGGGGATTCGAATCGCTCTTCGAGTACCTCCTGTCGGTGAAGTGGCGCAATCTCGCCCAGTCGATCCAGCACGACCTGCGCGTCGACACCTACGAGCACCTTCAGGAACTCGATGTCGCCTACTTCGAGGAACGGCCCTCCGGCGACCTGATGGCTGTGCTCAACGACGACGTCAACCAGCTCGAGCGCTTCCTCGATGTCGGGGCGAACGAGGTCGTGCAACTCGCGACGACCGTGGTCCTCATCGGTGCGGCCTTCTTCATCATCGCCCCATCGATCGCATGGCTCGCCTTCCTCCCGATTCCCGTGATCCTGTGGGGGTCCCTGCGGTTCCAGAAGAAGATCGAGCCGCGGTACACCACCGTGCGCAGCGAGGCTGCGGCGATCAACGGACAACTGGCCAACAACGTTGGAGGCATCGCGACCATAAAGGCGTTCACCGCAGAAACCAGGGAAGTCGATCGTATCGCAGAAGCATCCGAGCGGTACAAGGAGGCGAACGCATCGGCGATAGCGTTGTCATCGACGTTCACGCCGCTGATCCGCATCGCCATCCTCGTCGGGTTCACAGCCACGCTCGTGTGGGGAGGTTTCCTCGCACTCGACGGCCAACTCAACATCGGACTGTATTCCGTCCTGGTGTTCCTCACCCAGCGGCTGTTGTGGCCGCTCACCAGGCTCGGACAGACCGTCGACCTCTATCAGCGAGCTATGGCATCGACCAAGCGGATCCTCGACGTGCTCGATGCAGAGCCGACGATCATCGATGGCACCGACTCCATCGATCCGAAGGCCGTACAGGGTGCGATCACGTTCGACGACGTCACGTTCAGCTACGACACCGGTTACCCCGTGCTCAGTGGCATCAACCTCACGGTGGAACCATTCGAGACAACCGCGTTCGTCGGGTCGACAGGCTCGGGAAAGACGACACTGGTGAAGCTGATCCTGCGTTTCTACGACCCGGACTCGGGATCAGTGCTGCTCGATGGTCGGTGTCTCACGGATCTGTCCCAGCGCGACATCAGGGATGCAATGGCACTCGTCAGCCAGGACGTCTTCCTGTTCCACGGGACGGTCGCAGACAACATCGCCTACGGCGCACCGACGGCAACGCCTGCCGAAGTCCAGGATGCTGCGCGCACCGCTGAGGCGCACGAGTTCATCGAGCAGTTGCCGAACGGATACGACACGATCATCGGTGAACGCGGACAGAAACTCTCCGGCGGCCAGCGACAGCGCCTCTCGCTCGCCAGGGCGCTCCTCACGAACTGCCCCGTCCTGATTCTCGACGAGGCGACCTCGGCCGTGGACAACGAAACCGAAGCATCGATCCAGCGTTCGCTTGCCCGTATCTCTCACCGCCACACGATGGTCGTGATCGCCCATCGCCTGTCGACCATCCGCAACGCAGACAAGATCTATGTCATCGACAACGGAACCGTTGCCGAGTCTGGGACGCATCAGTCCTTGATCGAACACAACGGCATCTATCACAGCCTGTGGAACGTCCAGACGGGGATCGCCGTCCACTGAGACTCGTCACAGCAAGATGCACCTTCTTTTCGCGCTCTTGGGTCGTGCTACTTGACTGTACTTGGTGTTACTTGATATCACTGGGGTATGAAGTCACACGGTACTCCGCACACGCCCGGGTCGAGTTTCCACCAGGTTCGTCCTCCCTCTCTGGAAACCCGTGCGCCGAACCCGGGCGTGTCGGAGCCTCACGTACGGACCACCGCCTCGGTGCGACGACTCGTCGCCCCCGTGCTCGCTCGCTCGGACACACAGGGGTACTCCCCCTCACATGTCTACGTGCGCAGGTTCTGGATCGCGGTCCTTGGCCCGGGAGCGGTCGCTGACCTGCTACGACTCACCGCCGCCGCTCACAGCGGCCGCTCCCTCAAGGAACCGATCCATCTGCCGGCGCTGCTCGCTGCGGGGCTCGCTGTGCGAGCCAACGGGTCGGTGATCGTTCCCGACACCGTCCCGCCGGTACCGCCCCACGTCGTAGCCAGACTCCCTGCGTCGCTTCGCAGAGCCCACGCCCGCAGCCGGCGGACCTCGGAACGGGTCTCGGAGTCTCTGGCGACCTGAGATGCCTAGCCTTGCGGCGTGGAAGAGACACCGTTTGAGGCCAACCCGACCGACGTCGATCTCGCCGCGTTCGAACTGACCATAGACGTCAGACCTCATGCGCGAACATCGCCATCGATCGGTGAAGCCGTCGTTGTAGGCCTCAGTGATCTGGTGACGGAACCATCATCGTGGATCCCCGCATTCGACACACGGGTGCTCATCGTCTGTGACATCGGCCTGCGGTCGCACATGGCAACAGAGCATCTCAGGAGTATCGGGTACACGGCCACCGTATCGCTGCGCGGGGGGATCGATGCGTGGAGAGCGGCCGGTTTGCCGGTTGGCGCCACGGGCGGCCTGTCCCAGGCCCAACTGGATCGGTACGACAGGCACCTCAAACTCGCCACGATCGGCGTCCCAGGCCAACGCGCGCTCCTCGACGCGACGGTCGCCGTCGTCGGTGCAGGCGGGCTCGGCTCACCGGTCATCGCGTATCTCGCAGCGGCAGGAGTCGGGGCGATCACGATCATCGACGACGACACGGTGGACGTCTCGAACCTCCAGCGCCAGCCGATCCACTCCGCACACGATGTCGGGGAGCCGAAGGTCGCCTCTGCTGCAGACTTCGTGTCATCGCTCAATCCAGACGTCACCGTGGTTGCAGTGAACGAGCGCCTCGATGCCCACAACGCCGCCGGCCTCCTCGAGAGTGCGACCGTCATCGTCGATGCGTCGGACAACTTCGCTGCGCGTTACGCCATCAACGATGCCGCCGTGAAACTGGGCATCCCCGTCGTGTTCGCATCCGTGTACGCGATGGAGGGCCAGGTCGCCGTCTTCGACTCCAGGATCGGGCCGTGTTACCGCTGTGTGTTCCCCGAGCCTCCCGACGATTCGATACCGCTCGACTGCACCGCCATCGGGGTCCTCGGCTCGATAACAGGTGTGCTCGGATCGCTCCAGGCGACCGAAGCGATCAAGCTCATCGTCGGTGCAGCCGACACCCTCACGGGCAGCCTCCTGCTCTACGACGCAGCCTGCCAGACGTTCACCACCCTCACCGTCGCCAAGGACCCCACCTGCCCCATGTGCTCCTAGGACTTTGGCGTCCATCGGCGCCATATATGGCGCCGATGGACGCCAAAGTCCTGAAGATCAGTCTGCGAGGGACTCCGCGACGGCGACGAGCGTGCGCACGCCGAATCCGGAACCGCCTTTGGTGACGTAGTGCTCCGTCTTGTCCGCCCTGCCGGGGCCTGCGATGTCGAGGTGCACCCACGGGATGCCATCCGCAACGAACTCGGACAGGATCAGCGCGGCGGTGATCGCTCCACCCCACCTGCCTGCGATGTTCTTCATGTCCGCGATGTCGGACTCCACCATCGACTTGTACTCCTCGACGAACGGGAGCCTCCACATCGATTCGCCCGCCGATTCTGCGGCAGCGCCCACGAGCGCCGCGGCGTCATCGTCGGGTGCGACGAGGCCGCCGACGGTCGGCCCGAGCGCCACCTTGCATGCACCGGTGAGGGTCGCGATGTCGACGATGAGGTCAGGGTCCTCTTCGGAAGCGAGCGCGAGGCCGTCTGCGAGTACCAGCCTCCCCTCTGCATCCGTGTTGAGCACCTCGATGGTCTTGCCCCCGTATGCGCGCATCACGTCTCCGGGGCGCTGCGCCGACCCTCCGGTCATGTTCTCGGTGAACGGCGTGATGCCGACCACGTTGACGACGATGCCGAGGTCTGCGATCGCTTGCATCGCACCCATGACCGCTGCTGCACCTGCCATGTCGGTCTTCATCGTCTCCATCCCTGCGGCTGGTTTGATCGACAAGCCGCCAGAGTCGAACACGATGCCCTTGCCGACGAACACGACGGTCTTGGATGCGCCGTCCGGCGTGTACCTCATGACGACCATCCGCGCCGGATTGTCCGAACCCAGGTTCACCGCCTGTAGACCGCCGAAACCGGCCTCGGCGATCTCGTCCTCGTCGTACACCTTCACCGAGATCGCCTCGGAGAGTTCCTCGCACACAGCGGCAAGCGCCACCGGGGGTTTGTCACGGGCGGGCCTGTTGACGAGATCACGAGCAAGGGTGACGCCTCGCGCAACGGCCTCTGCGCGTTCGATCGCTTCGGTGAGGCCTGTATCGTCGACGAGGGTCATCGTCGAAAGCGCACGGGGCTTCGGATCGGATTTGTACTCCTCGTACGCGTACGCCCCGAGCAACGAACCGAGCGCGACGGCCTCGGCTGCGTCTTCGATGTCCACATGGTGCAGCGTCGTTGCAACGGTCGTGTATCCCTTGGATGCCCGTGCCACGGACCCTGCTGCCCTGCGCAACCCTTCGGTGTCCACCTCGTCTCCGAGGCCGACGAGCAGCATCTCGGGAGTCGGGCCGTTCGGGGTCGATACGAACAGGGTCTGGCCCTTCTTGCCCGTGAACTCCTTCCTATCGAGCAGATCCTCGATGGCATCGAGGTCGGGCGTGAGGTCGTCGCTGCACGCGGCGACCCTCCCTGACATGACGGGGATGACGAGCAGGTCTGCGTCAGAAGCGCCACCTGCGGCGATGGTGATCACGGGGGAATCCTCCTGGATCTCTACGATTGTGAGAGCGTGTCGGTGATGGTGGAGGCAACAGCCTGCGCGGTGAATCCGTAGTGGACGGCAAGCACGTCAGCGGGGGCTGAAGCTCCGAAGTGGTCGATGCCGATGCTGATGCCGCCGTTGCGTGCCATCGCGTCCCACATGGCCGTGGATCCGGCCTCGATCGTGAACACGGGAAGGTCAGTGCCAAGGACGTCATCACGGTACCCAGGCGGCTGGGAGGCGAAGATCTCGACACACGGCATCGATACGACCCTCACCGACATCCCTTGCTCGCCTAGAACCACTGCGGCATCCTCGGCGAGGGGCACCTCGGACCCGGTAGCGATCACGACGATGTCCGAGCCATCGACACGCACGTATCCGCCACGCTCGACGTCGGCCAACAGCGGCGGCTCCTGGGGCACAGGGAGGCCCTGTCTCGTGAGGATGATGGCGCACGGCCCGTCCGTGCGGTTGATCGCCTGCTTCCACGCGGCGGCGGTCTCCGTGGGGTCCGCGGGCCTGAACACGTGGAGTCCAGGGATGACACGCAACGAGGCGAGCTGCTCGACCGGCTGATGGGTGGGCCCATCCTCGCCGAGGAACACGGAGTCATGTGTCCACACGAATATCGACGGAGCACCCATCAACGCTGCGAGGCGAACGGGTGGACGCATGTAGTCCGCGAACGACAGGAAGGTTGCACCGAATCCGCGGACACCGCCGTGAAGTGTCATGCCGTTGACCGCGGCACCCATGGCATGTTCCCTGATGCCGTAGCGCATGTTCCTACCGGTCCTGTCGTCACGCGAGAAGTCGGTGGAGTCCTTGATCAGCGTGTTGTTCGAAGGGGCGAGGTCCGCGGACCCACCAACCACGTCGGGGCGGAGTGATGCAAGCTGCTGGATCACCGCTTCGGACAGTTTCCTGGTCGCGATCTTGGAGCCAGGCTCGAGACCGGGGGCATCGAGTGAGACATCATCGGGGGCCCAGGCCGCCTCCCACGCGCCGAAGCGTTCGGGGTCGCCAGAGCGTGCCTGGTCCACACGTTCGAGCCACGTGGTGCGCTGTGACCTGCCTCTGCCCATCGCCTCGAAGAAGACCTCGTACACCTCATCGGGAACCGTGAACGGTGGAAGATCCCAGCCCATGGCCGCCTTTGCTCCCGCTATCTCTTCGGGGCCCAGCGCCGCGCCGTGGGCAGCCGACGTATCGACCTTGGTCGGAGCACCGAAGCCGATGTGGGTCTTGCACGAGATCAGCGTCGGACGTTGGGTATCGGCGAGTGCCGCGAGCGTTGCCTGCTCGATCTGATCCCTGTCATGGCCATCGACGGTGAGCGTCTGCCATCCATAGGCTTGGAACCTCGCGGATACGTCCTCGGAAAAGGCGAGGTCTGTGGATCCGTCGATCGTGATCGAGTTGTCGTCGTAGTACACGACGATGCGCGACAACCCGAGATGTCCTGCCAGCGACGCGGCCTCGGATGTGACGCCCTCCATCATGTCACCGTCGCCACACAACACGAAGGTGCGATGATCGGTGAGGTCGTCACCGTGGACGGCGCGCAGATGCTCCTCCGCGATCGCCATACCCACCGCCGTTGCGAATCCCTGCCCGAGCGGGCCAGTCGTGGTCTCGATGCCGAGGTGCGGGTTGTACTCGGGGTGTCCCGCCGTCTCATATCCCCACTGGCGGAAGTGCTCGATGTCGTCCATCGAGATCGGGAACCCCGAGAGGTGCAACAGGCTGTACAGCAACATCGACCCGTGGCCGTTCGAGACGACGAATCGGTCCCTATCGCGCCATGTGGGCGCCGACGGGTCGACGTTCAAGAACTTCGACCAGATGACGAACCCGATGTCCGCCATGCCCATCGGCATCCCTGGATGTCCAGAATTGGCCTTCTCGACGGCATCCATCGACAGAACCCGTATCGTGTCCACTGCCCGCTGTTCGTTGTTCATCGTGCCTCCCGTTGCGAGCAGGGTACCGTCGTGATGCTGCCTCCACGAATGGCAGTGTCAAACATCAAGCGTGACACTGTCGAAGTCCGCGAGATGGATGAGGTCTATCTCGTCGTCTGCCAACCCCATTTCTGCCAGGCGATACATGAAGGCTGCCCCCTCGCTGCTGAGGAACCAGTCGTGGATCGGGATCACGTACCGTGGCCGGGTGAGACGCACCCGGTCCGTTGCAGCAGTCAGCGAACCCCACGGGGCGATGAACGGCATCGCAAGGATCGGCATCGTCTCGACGAAGCTGTGGCTGTCGCCGGGGTGGGACACCACACCTTCGACGTGGAACCCCGTGTTCTGAGGCCCTGGCCCGATCGGGATCCTCTCGTGGGGCGCAACGAAGCGCTCGGCCACCCCAGAGACTGTTTCGATTCCCTCGCCCGACAGGATGGCAGACAGCGCCGGTGTCGTTTCGACCGTCGCATCGTCGGAGCGTTCGAGCACGCCCTTGACGAACTCGATCGAGACATGGTCTGCGTGTTCGTGCGTGATCAGGATGGTGTCTATTCCTTCTACCATCGACAGATCCAGACGCTCGTCGTTCCACGAGAACAAGCCGGGGTCGATGAGCGTTCTGGTGCCGTTGGCCTCGACCAGCAGGCACGCGTGTACGAGTTTGGTGATAGTGACGTCCATGGGCCAACGTTAGCGAATCGTGCTCCGCCGTTGCTGAATCGTGGTGCTGTAGATTGACCCGTAGCAGTGACGCAGCAGGAAGGGAACCCACGGTGACAGAACCGGCGCACAGATTCGCCAGAGCGGTCACCGCCGCCGTGGTATATGCGTGGTACGAGTCTGTCGATGTTCGCCGCTACGACGCTGACCTCTCCGGCCGACCGGTCATCGTGGTCGCCAACCATTCCGCCGGTCTCGCCGACCCGATCCTCATCATGTACGGGATGCAGCGCAGGCCACGCTTTCTCGCCAAGGCGCCGCTGTGGTCGAACGCTGTCGTCGGGAAGGCCCTCGACATGCTCGGTGTCCTGCCGATCAGCCGCGCATCGGAAGGTTCCACGGAGGGGAACGAAGGCACCTTCGCTGCATGCAACGAGGCGCTGCGACGCGGCGAGGTCGTCGCGATGTTCCCCGAAGGAAAGATCAACGACGACGCGTCGATCGCTGAGGTCCGCACGGGAGCGGCGCGTATCGCCCTCGGGGCACGAGCATCGGGGGCAGAACGCATCGCCATCGTTCCTGTGGGCCTTCACTACGAGGATCGCAAGGGTCTCAGGGGACGGATCTATGCACGGGTCGGACATGTGATCGATCTCGATGCCGAAATCGGCCGATACGCGGATCCCGGGGAACCTCAGGACGACTCGAACCGCGAGGCGGTTCGGAGGCTGACAGCAGACATCGCCGACGCGCTGCGCGATGTCGCACCGGACTACATCTCGGAAGATGAGTGGATCGTTCTCGGTGCCGCCGCAGAGGTCGCGATCCGCGCCGGCATGTACGATCCGAGCGAACCCGTCTCGTTCGGCGACCGTGAGGAACTCGCCAGGCGACTCAAGATGGCACCCCAGGACGAGCGCGATGCGGTGCTCGATACCGCCGGGACGTACGCGAACCTGCTCGCAGCGAACAGGCTTCGCGATCTGACCGTCGCCACCCATTCGAAGATCGGCGGTGCACTGCCCGACCACACGGTGCGCAGTTTCCTCGCAACCATCGCCCTCGCACCGACAGCGCTCGCGGGTCTTGTCGTCAATGCCGGGCCGATGACAGCGATGAGCGCACTGCGCCGTGGCCTCAAGGCCGACGTGGTGACCACCGCAACCGCTCGCATGGTCGCTGCGCCGATCGTGTACCCCGCGGCGTGGGCGGCGTGGGCCGTGGTGTTGAGGCGCAGGGGCGTCCCGTTCGGTGGCACGATCGCACTGGCATCAGGAGCGCTCGGTGGCTGGGCGCTCGTCCTCGCCTCAGAGCGCATCGAGGTGGTACGCGACGGGTTGAGCGGGTGGATCCGCATGGGTGAGGAGGGTCCAGGCCACGAGGTCAGGGAAGCGAGAAAGGCGCTGCTCGACGCCGTTGCGGCGGCGACGAACTAGGACACCACTCTCAGCGAGCGGTCAGACTGGTTGAGTCGTTCCACACCGTCGTGGGTGACCGCCACGATGTCCTCGATGCGCATCCCCCACTGGTCCGGGAGGTAGATCCCGGGTTCTATCGAAAAGGCCATGCCCGGTTCGAGCACCTGGCCGTTGCCCTCGATGATGTAGGGGTGTTCGTGGGTATCCATGCCGATACCATGGCCGAGCCTGTGGATGAAGAGTTCGCCATACCCTGCCTCAGAGATGATGTCGCGAGCAACGGCGTCGATCGATTCGGCAGTCACACCCGGTTCCACCGCATCGACAGCTGCTACCTGGGCTGCATACAACACAGCGAATGCGGTATCGAAACCGTACGGCGCGTCGCCGACGATGAACATCCGTGTGGTGTCCGAGCAGTACCCGTCCTGTTTGCCCCCGAAATCGACGACGACCGCATCGCCGTGCTCGATGATGCGCTCGCCTGGTTCATGGTGCGGCGAAGCCCCGTTGGGACCTGATGCCACGATCCAGAAATCCATGGTCTCGTGCCCGGACGCGATGGTCCTGTCGATGATCTCGCGTGAGATCGATCGCTCCGTCCTGCCGGAGAACTGCACCTGTGACATCTCGTCCACGACCACGTCGACAGCTCTCGCTGCACGACGCAGCGCATCGATCTCGTCTGACGATTTCCGCATCCGCAGCGTCGCCATCAGGCCACTTGCACCGACATAGGACCGCGAAGTGGAGGTATCCATGAGTTCCAGGAGGAAGCGTGACCACGTCTCGTCGCCGATCGCCACGACTTCGGCGTCGCCGAGGAACCGGTCGATGATCGATATCGGGTCGTCGGACTCTGCCCAGCCAACGACGTCGAAGGCATCGTTTGGAACGTCGACCCGCGGAGCCTCGAGGCCGGGAACGACGAGGCGTGCCCGACCGTCCTTCGGCACAACCAGCATCGTGACCCTCTCGAGCGGCATCGCCCGGTATCCGGTGAGATACGGAAGGTCGGAGCCGACGGAGAGGCACATGGCGTCCACGCCGCTCGATTCCATCGCCGCTCGCGCCGCGTCGATGCGCTCCGCGTACCCGGTCACAGGGCGGCCTCGAGGGCTTCCCGTGCGTGATAGGAGCTTCGCACCAGCGGGCCGGACTCGACATGGCTGATGCCGAAGGACTCCCCGACGCGTTTGTACTCGTCGAACGCGTCCGGGTGCACGTACCGGTGGATCTTGCGGTGGCGTGCCGTCGGCCTCAGATACTGGCCGATGGTCACCACATCGACGCCGACGGCGTTGAGGTCTGCGAGCGCACCAGCGATCTCCGCATCGGTTTCACCCATCCCGACGATCAGCCCCGACTTCACGGTGCCTGCAGGGTTCTGCCACTTCGCCCGAGCCAGGAGCGTGAGAGAGCGTGCGTAGTTCGCAGCCGTCCGGATCTCACGTTGAAGCCGCAGCACCGTCTCGATGTTGTGGTTCAACACGGCAGGCTTGGCCGCCATCACCACATCGAGCAGATCCCTGTCCCCCTTGAAATCTCCTATCAGCACCTCGATGTCGCACGATGGCAGGCGCTCACGGATCTCATGGATGGTCCTCGCAAAGATGCCTGCGCCTCCGTCTTTCAGGTCGTCACGGTCTACGGCTGTGAGGACGGCATGTCGCAACTCCATCGCGGCGATCGCATCTGCAGCGCGTGCCGGTTCGTCCTCGTCGACGGCGCCGGGCTTGCCTGTCTTGACATCACAGAACGAACATGCCCGCGTACACGTATCACCAAGCAGCATGAGCGTCGAGGTACCAGACGACCAGCATTCGTAGATGTTCGGGCAGCCTGCCTCCTCGCACACCGTGTTGAGCCCGAGCTCGTTGTGGAGCGCCCGCAGTTCACGGTACTTCGGGTCGCGAAGGTCGATTCGGACCTTCATCCACGATGGTTTCTCTGGTTCACCATCGAGCAGGCCCCTGATCATCACGGGGACCTCACCGCCGGCCCGCCTGGTGAACACACCGGCGTCGACCATCCTGTCCACCTCGAAGCTCGCACGCCCGGTACCCCTGGCGAACGCCCCGATCTGGGTTTCGACGGCGGCGTGGACAGACAGGGCTCCGGCGATCCGCGTCACCACATCGACGACCTCCTCGATGGACACCTTCGTGCCCAGTATCTCTGAAACCGATGTCACGGGACGATCGGCGATGCCGCACGGGACGATGTTGGCGAAGTAGCCCATATCGGGGTCGACATTGAGGGCGAAACCGTGCGTCGCCACGCCCCTCGAGACACGGACACCGATCGCGGCCACCTTGCCCGCATCGGTCCACACACCCGTGAGACCTGGTTCGGCCCATGCCTGGATACCGAGGATGGCAAGCGTGTCGATGAGCATGGCTTCGATGCGCCGCACGTGGCCGACGACGTCGAAACCGTCACCGATCGGAGGTACATCCACGATCGGATATCCGACGAGCTGCCCAGGGCCGTGGTACGTGATGTCTCCCCCACGGTCGACATCGACGATGGTGGCACCGATCCCGGCGAGCTCTGAGCGGTCGATGATCAGGTTGGAGCCGTCTCCGTTGCGCCCGACCGTGTAGGTGTGTGGGTGTTCGAGAAGCAGGAGATAGTCATCGGTGGTCCGACCCTGCGTCTTGCCCTCCCAGATGGCACGCTGGAGGTCCCAGGCCTCGCCATAGGACACCCTCCCGAGCCACCTCGTGCGCAGCACGGGATCGGTGTTGTCGAGGGTCACGAAAGCTCTTGTTCCCAATCCCACGTCTCGAGGTTCTCCTTGATGCGCCTCAAGAACAGGACCGCGGTAGATCCATCGAAGACCCTGTGATCCCACGTCAGCCCGAGATAGCCGATGTGGTGGATCGCCAGCGCATCGGAACCATCTGGCATCTCGACCACGACAGGCTTCTTCGACACGGTCTCCGTGCTCAAGATCGCAGCGGTCGGAGTGGGGATGATCGGAACGCTCATGAACGACCCGAACGGCCCGGGGTTCGTGATGGAGAACGTGAACCCTGTGAGGTCGTCGGGACCGAGCTTGCCTGCGCGGGCGTCGACCGCAACAGAACGAATCGAGCGTGCGAGCCCTCTGAGGGTCTTGGAACCGGCGTCGACGATGTTGGCGACGACAAGGCCCTTCTGATCGAGGTCGACGGCGATGCCGAGGTTCACGGATCGCGCAAAGGTCTGTGTGCCGGCTTCGAGGTCGAACAGCGAGTGCACGGCGGGGAAGACTCCGAGCGCATCCATCGTGGCCCGTGCGATGAACGGCAGGTAGGTGAGCGAGTGGCCTTCAGCGGCCTTGAACGCCGCGCCGAACTTCTCGCGAGCTCGAGCGACGTTCTCGTAGTCCACCTCGACCGACGTCCACACATGTGCAGCGGTCGCCTTGGCGTGGATCAGGTTCTCAGCAATGCGTGCCCGCAGACGAGAGATCTCGCGCACGTCCCCCTCCATCGAACCGGGAGCCACCGGGCGCGGTGCTGGTGGCACGGTGGCTGCCAGAACCGCCTGTGGTGCCGTCGGTGCCGGTGGTGCCGTCGGTGCGGGTGGCGGTGGCGCCTCCGTGCCGCGTGCGGCTATGAAGACGTCAACGTCCTTGCGGGTGATCCGCCCACCGCTACCGGTTCCCGGCACCATGGCAAGATCGACATTGTGCTCATCCGCCAGTTTCCTGACGACAGGAGACAGGACCCCCCGCCGCTCCGTCGCGGCCTCCGCAACCTCCCGAACGCTCTCTTCGCCACCACTGGGAACTGTGAACTGTGAACTGTCGACCTCTTGGCCACCTTCATCTGTGATCGTTGCGGAATCCGTGTCCCCGAGGTCAAGCACCGCTATCGGCGTCCCCACGTCCACCGTCGTCCCGGCAGCGACGAGGATTTCGACGAGCACGCCGGCTTTCGGAGAAGGAACCTCGGTGTCGACCTTGTCCGTCGAGATCTCCACGAGGATGTCGTCCTCGGCTACGAATTCGCCGATCTGTTTCACCCAGGACAAGATCGTGCCCTCGGTGACGGTCTCGCCGAGTTGGGGCATCGTGATCGTGAATGCCATCGCTTCTCTCCTTGTTGCCCCCGAACCAGGTACGGGCGCGTATTCGTTGTTCTAGTGCAGTGGCCTGCCGGCGGCTGCGAGCAGGGTCTCTCCTATCGCCTCAGCGATCGTTGGGTGCGCATGGATGAACGAGGCAGCCTCGCCGGGCAATGCCTCCCATCCCACCGAGTACATCAGTTCGTGGATCATCTCGCCCGCCCCGGGCCCCACGACGGTCGCGCCGATGATCGGGCCATCGACCTGTGACACGATCTTGACCATTCCACCGACGTCGCCCTGGATAATCGCTCTGCCGATGCCGCGCATACCGTGTTCGGTCGTCGTCACGGACAGGCCTTCGCTGATCGCGGCTGCCTCCGTCTTGCCGACCCACCCGATCTCCGGGTTCGTGTAGACGACCATCGGTATGGCGTTGTAGTCGATGCTCGCCGATTCACCCGTCGCGATGTGCGTCACAGCGGCGATCCCTTCTGCGAACGCGACATGGGCGAGTTGGGGTGTGTCGGCAACGATGTCGCCCACGGCGTAGATACCGCCAACGGCCGTCTGCATCGTTTCTCTGTCCACCGGGATGTAACCGCGGTCTGTGGACAGGCCAACGGTATCCAGGCCTGCATCTGTGGTGACGGGCCGTCGCCCCACGGCCATCAGGACGACATCGACATCGACCGATTCGTCACCGAAGGGAACGGTCACCGAGTCCTGGTTCACCTTCGCCGGTCCGACGCCGGCGCCGAGGTGCATCTGGACCTTGCTGCGTCTGAACGCTCTGGCGAGAATCTTGGCCGCCTCGGGTTCCATCCCAGGGACGAGTTGATCCTCCATCTCGAAGATGTGCACCTCAGTACCCACCTCCTGGAGAAACGAGGCGAACTCACAGCCGATGACACCGCCGCCGATGACGGCGACGCTCCCAGGCTGGTGTGTCCAGTCGAGTGCGTGATCCGACGAAACGATGCGATCCCCGTCGATGGTGTATCCGGGGATGGACGAGGGCTCAGACCCTGTGGCGATGATGATGGCCCTGGCCTCGATCTGTGACGTCGACCCATCTTCAGCCTCGACCGAGACCGAACCGGGTCCTGTGATCCTGCCATGGCCATCGATGATCTCGACGCCGCGGCTCTTGAGGGTACCGGTGAGACCCTTGACGAGAAGTTCCACGATCTTCTGTTTCCTGGCGAGGGCGGTCGGCCACACGAACTGCGGCGCGGATGTCTCGACACCGAATTCAGCTGCACCTTCAACCGTCGCAAAGACGTGTGCGGACTCGATCCAGGCCTTGGCGGGGATGCATCCACGCAGCAGGCATGTGCCTCCCACGCGTCGTTTCTCGATGAGGGCGACGGACAGCCCGAAGTTGTGTGCGTAGAGGGCTGACGCGTATCCGCCTGGTCCCCCGCCGATGATGGCAATGTCGTACATGGAAGAGACAGCTCCAGCGAGTCGGTAGTGGTCACAGATTAGCGTCGCACATCGCGTCACGGAACCCGAAACGGATCGACCTACATAGCATCTCGCCCCGATACGCTTGCTGCGTGCAGACCCGCTATCTCATCCTCGCATCTCTCGTCTCTGGCATGCTCATCCTCGTTGCAACCGCGTACTGGTTCGCCACGCTGTGACCACGACCATTGCCACCGACGACGGGAACATTCTCGAAGCCATGGTCGACAGCCCAGACACACCGATCGGGACGGTGGTGTTGTGCCACCCTCACCCGCTTCACGGCGGCACGATGCGCGCTCCGCTCCTGATCGCGCTGACACAACGAGCCCTCGGGGCTGGGTATCGCGTGGTCCGCTTCAATTTCCGCGGTGTTGGAAGCTCCACGGGCGAGTTCGGCGACGGTGTCGCCGAGGTGCGCGACGTCGCCGCGGCCATGGCACACGCCTGGCAGTTCCCCGAACCTGTCAAGGGTATCTGCGGATGGTCCTTTGGTGCCGCAACGGCACTGTCATGGCAGGCCCAAACAGGGTCGACCGTGCCCTATGTGGGCATCGCCCCTCCGGTGGAAAGCCCGCTGATACCATCGTTGCCCGATCCGTCCGACCTCGCCCGTGGCCCACGGAGATTCATCATCGGTGCACGGGACCAGTACGTGTCCGTGGACGACCTCGAGGCATACGCTCTGGCGATCGGTGCATCCGTGGTGGTGTTCCCCGCAACGGACCACTTCTTCATCTTCAGATACGACACACTGGCGGACGACGTTGTCGCAGGGTTCGGAGCCTAGACGGGCCGGAATCCCCGGTTTCGGGCGTCGGCGAGCCGATCGGGAGCAAAGGTTTGAAGCAGGTTGGCGCCCATCAGGCCCTCGTCGTCAACACGCCCGGAAAGGACGGCGAACTGGGCGTCATCATCACAGTCGTACACCCGCATGTCATCCCTGGTTCCGATGTAGCGATGTTCCTCGAAGCGTGCAAGTCGCGCCACTGCCGATCCTCTCGTCAGAACCGACACTACTGCCCTACCCGTGCAAGAACTGGATCGTCCCTGCAGTGAGGCCTGTGCCGCTCACTGTGAGAGAGATCGTCCCTGTCACACCGT
>CAYUJA010000013.1:0-16578 GCA_964444875.1 uncultured Acidimicrobiaceae bacterium
GGTCGCCCTCACCGACCCCGACCTGGAATCACCCGTTGCCGCCGAGCTAGGGGCGATGGTGGTCGTGTCGGCTCCCGTGGTCATCGGCGGCATCGCCCTGGCGACGGCTACCGCGTCGGGAGCTATCTCCGAGGTCGTCGCCACCGCGCTGTTCCTCGCGCTCGGTGTCCTGTCGCTCGGTGCTCTTGGCCTCGTGATGCGCCGTGTCAGGGAGTCTCCGGCCACGATCTCGGAAGAATGATCGAGCATCCCGCAGTGCTGCCATGCCAACCTCGATACCGCGATCTGGGACGCCGCGTTCGGGGCATCTGCATTTGCGAACTCAGCCTGTTCAGATGACGCCATTCTGACCGTCTGGGCTCGCATGACGTGAGTTGACACGGCGTTACCGGCTGTTCATCCCCTACCAGCGGTGATCTCCGGCGGTGTGCGCCGATAGCTCGCAGGACCATCGCGAATGGTCAGAGGTCGAGAATTCATTAGTTGCACGCGACGGAACTAGTTGTATAGTGGCGGTGACGGCTTGGGGACGCATTGGCCGTCAGTCCACCAGTTGCGGATCTCCGGGGCGCCATGTCTTGTCGAACCAGGGCTGGAGCGGTCCGTAGAGACGGAACAGTACGTTCCAGCCCTTGCCTGGGACGGTCTGGATCCAGTTCGCCTCTTTGCCATCGGGCGCCACCGGTCCAAAGAAGACGTCGTACGATCCGTCCTCGTTCTGTTCCAAACCCGGTCTGGCCGTACTCTTGGATGGAAACGGCTCGTCCGTCTGCAACATCGCTCTGGTCTGGTTGTCGTAGACCACGAACGACCAGAACTGGTTGGCCGGTGCGTTTGGCGGCACATGCACGACGTAGGTCTTGGCTCCGTCGAGTGGAGCGCCATCGCCATCAACGTAGGTCGCGGCATACTGTGAACCTGCGCCGACCGGCGCCATCGTCATCGCAGGAGTGATACCGGTTGCGTAGAAATGGAAGAACGTCCTGGCGTCGAGCACCCGTACCCCGTCGTCGAGGAACTCGTAGCTGCCGCCAGGGAACGGCGTGGTCCACACGCCCTCGCCAGGGTAGAAGTAGAAGTCCTCGTCCCTGGGAAAGGAAGTCAGCGTACGGGCTGTTGCTGCCCCGACCTCGGCCGCGCTCTCGAGAATGCGCCTCATGCGCTCACCGGGAGCGAACTGCTTGCCCTTCCGAATACCGATCGATGCGAGAAGCCCGAGGATCTCGGGGTCCTGACCGTGAGGCGGTTCCTCCTGGACGACCTCGTTGACCTCTTCGTAGAGACCGAAGTCCGTATGGTGGATCGTGTTGAAGGTTTTCCCGCTCACGTTGATGAAGTTCAGGTCGGAGGCCGAAGCGTCCGCGCCAAGCGGGTAGACACGGAACAGCGACTTCGTGTCTGCAATGGCTGGTGCAGGACTCCCATCGACCTGAAACCCACGCCAGATAATCCAGTTCCCGAACGTGTCCGACTGTGCGACGTGATAGCCGTCCGGCACATCCCCCTCATAGCCGGGAGGAAGGATGACGAACTTCCCTCCTGCGCCACGGTCCGGCCCGACGTTCCCGAAGTCGGCGACGTAGTGGAACCAGAAGTCATCGATGAGTCCGAGGACGTTCGGCGGGGTCTCGATGACCATCGGGCCGTCGGAGAGGTCGAGCCACATCGTCATGTACACAGAGGTCGTGTTCGGTGTGAGGAACAGCGTTGTGGAGTCCATCAGATCCTCGAACAGGAGAGCGGTCGTGTTCGCAGGACCCCACGCCAGGATGCCCCTGCGCATGCCGGACATCGATGCTATCTGGATGCTCGAAAGGTACGCCTGGACGCCTCGCTGGAAGTCGAGGTTGTCGTAGATCGCTTCGACCGTCTGTACGTCCGGTACACCGTCGAAGAAGTTCAACGGCCCAATGACCGAGTCGATGTGGTCGGGCGTAGCGATACCGGGAGGGATCTCGGTCGTCATCTTCATCTTCGGATGGTCCATGGGGTCCCCTCGCGTGTTCCTGTGACAGCGTCTGCCTGGAACCCTCTCCCGAATACTTACGGATTGTGGCGGTTGAAAGGCTGACGTCTACGGAATTCCCTTCTTGGTACGTACAGGGGGAATCCGTTGAAATCGGATAGTGCTCGTATCGCCGACAGTACTCGCTCTCCGAATCGCGGGTGCCCTCGGGGTAACGGTCGAGGAAGTCCTCTATCTCGCTGACTGATCGAAACTCTGTGCTCGTCGACCGTGAATCGCGACCACACGCCAAGACAGCACACCGCCATGGACGCGGTATGGAGGCCACGTCGACGACCCCGAACGCGAGAACCCCTCGGAAATGTAGGTATCCCAAGGGTTCTCTTCGTAGCGGGGGCGGGATTTGAATTCTGAGTGTGGAACGCCAGCCGGCAGACCCGCAACAGGTGGAGCAATTACCGGCGGCTCGTCAATTCGAAAACGACATCACCCGGCTGCCGCGGATGCAAAGCTACTCAATGCCCCTTGGATCACCCTCAGAAGTTCCGCCTGTCCGCCAAAGTGATGCCGCTGATTGAGATGGCGCATGTCGGTGTAGCTGATGTATGTGTTTCCATCCACGTCGTCCCACACCAGCATCTTGAGCGGAAGGTCGATGCCCGAACTTGGCGCCGACTGCATCAATGGCGTTCCCAGGTTGGGATTCCCGAAGACCACCAGGGTATTTGGCGGAAGATCCATCCCCACACTTGCAGCGTTGGCGGCGTGGTCGATCGTGAACGCCACATTGGCCGGCGAGGCATCGATGGCCGACAGCAACCGATCCAGGGTCGTGTCGAAATCGTCCGCACTGTCGACGGTCACCAGCCCCGGATTCTCCTCGTACCGTTCTATCCCGTGCACCCGTGTGTCATCGACGTCCGCCCCGGTGGCGACCCCTGCAAGTCCCCGCAGTGCTGCTGCCACACCCACAAGAATCGGGCTTTCCAGACCGTGGCGAGCCTCGAGGTACTCAACGGCGTTGTACCCGACGAACACCCGGCCGGACCTCTCCCACACCAACATCTTGAGCGGTAGATCGATCCCGGCAGTGGGAGCCTGTTGCATGAGCGGGGTTCCGATGTTCGGGTTCCCGAAGAAGATCTCGCGGTTGGGTGGCAGGTCGAGTCCCACGCTCGCTGCGTTGGCGGCGTGATCGACAACGGCCGCGATCCCTATGTTGGGATTGCTGTCGATCGCGCTGAACAGCGCGTCCCAGGAGTCCTGGAACGACATCGTACTCTCTGTGATCACCATTCCCGGAACCTGTGGCGGCGGATTGTGAGCGCCAGCGGGTCCCACCCCCAGGACAGCAGCCATCATCGAGACGGCGAGAACGACAGCGAGCTTCGAACGACGGTTCCTCATGCGGTTCTCCCTGTGAATTGAACGAACTCGCAGATCCTCACAGGACCGCAGGTCTAACAGGGCAGAATGTCGCATGCCAGACAAAGATTCGCAGGCTGGATATGTTGCCGAGACGACACGGTGGCACCGGCCCTCCCCCGGAACGCGAAGAACTCCCCGAGAAATCCAGGATTCGGGTTGTGAATTGCCCCCGCGTGTTCGACCCTGTGTCGTCTGGTCCAGTGGGTGACATCGCATCCGTCCGGGTTCGGCTGACCTGGGTTTGACACCGGGGGATCGCCGTCCCCGTCGAGATGCTCGTGCTCATCACCGCCCTACTCCACGGTCCCCTCAACGCCGAGAGCATCCAAGCCCTCATCGATGTCGAACAGCGACTCGCCGACGTCAACGGACGCATCGCCGCGCACTCATATATCGCATCCTCAGCACACGCGGTGCGATCCGCGACACGGCTCCACCGAGCAGTCCCAACATCGTGCGAGACCGCAGGCCCTACATCGCCGGACTTAGCGCCTACAGAAATGCCCAACCATCAACGTGGATCGATACGTTCATCCAGATACTGGCCGCGCGGCACCGAACACGCGGGTAGCGGCACGCCCGGCACGACCACCCATGTTTGACACCGTTTGACCTGAGACATTCGGACGGATATCGGACGCGAGAAAACCCTTGAGAATGTAGGTATCCCAAGGGTTTTCTTCGTAGCGGGGGCAGGATTTGAACCTGCGACCTTCGGGTTATGAGCCCGACGAGCTACCAGACTGCTCCACCCCGCGTCGTTGTGGAAATGCAAGTATAGGGCAGGCTGTGAGTAGCGCTCTGTCAGTGTGTCACGGTCCTGTGCGGAGCGTCGAAGTACTCCTTGGATCGCTCGCTGCCGTACAGCGCCCACAGGATGAACAGCGAGAACGCTGCCGAGATCAATCCGGTGGATGAGATCGCACCGGTGTTGTGGGTCAGCATCGTCCACACAGTGAGCATCAGCCGTAAACCGATGACGATCGCGACCAGGAGTCGCGCTCCGGAGCGGCCGATCAACAGATACCAGGCAACGAAGAACAGGATCAGCGCCGCGAACAATTCCGCAAAGGCGGTGGCCAGCAGCGTGTCGTCGGACAGTCCGGCCTGGGCCGCCTGCTCGGAGCCTCGTGCCAGAAACGAAGCACTCCCAACGATGAGCGATATCCCCGACTTGATCAGAATGAGGACACCGACGAAGGTGACAACACCGGGACGTTCCATGACAGGCCATCTTTCCACGAGCGGTACGACTATGCACGAGACCCTAGGGAGATTCACTCCATAGACGTGTCATCTACAGCCGTCTTCGTCATGACATCGCCGAGCGGAGCAAGAATCGAACCGAGCAAGACATACCGGACGCGCATCAATTGCACGCCCATGTCTCGGCGAGCCGCCTACGAATAGAACCCTGTGCGAGGAATCGATGAAGTGTTACTTCCCAGGAAGAGATCCTGCGTAGGCCATCCCGATGTCGACCCAGTGTGCGAGTCCCGAATCTTCGGCGATCGCGTCGCCCCCAACGAGGACCCAGCCGTTCATGCGCTTGCCCGACATGTCGAACGGGTGCACATCGTCGCGGGCAAGGGCATCCTCGAACCCATCGACACCGACCCGGACCATCAACTCGTCACCCGACACACCAACAGCCATGTTCCCATCGAGCAGGACCGCCAGCCCTCCGAACATCTTCTTCGTATCGACGACATCGTCTCCGATGGCGTCGAGGATTCGCTGCGCGAGCGCATCGTCATACGCCATCAGGACGCCTCCGCAGCTGCAGCGATATCGTCGAGATCCGCTGTGATCGCCTTCTTCATCGCACCTGTGAACATCCTCCCCACCGTTGCGCCTATAAGCCTGGTCATGGTCCCCTTCGGGTTCGCACCGAACTCCATCGAGACGGTGCATGCGGTCTCACCGGTCGACAAGATCGACATCACCGTGCGATAGTTGGCACCATCCGGTCGAGCTATGACCACATAGGACTCCCCCTCCGTGACCTCGGTGACCGTCATCTCCTCGGTAGCCTTCTTACCGAACATCGTGCGTGTCTCACGCCACGAAGTCCCGACCCCGAAGCTATCACCAGCGAGAATCTCGACCTTCTCGATCCCTGAAATCGTTTCAACCGATCCCTCGAGATCAGTGATGATGCCCCATACAACCGAAGCCGGTGCGTTCACATCCCGCGATACACGAATTGGTTTCATCTGTCGTACTCCCCATGCGTGGCGTTCTACGATAGGCGAGTGGAAAAGCACGAGAAACGAAATCTCGATGTCGATTCGGGATTCTCCCGATCGTCGTATCCACAAGAGGCGGCCAAAGGTGCCGCTCCCAATCAAGGAGAGACGATGAAGTACGCACTTCTCCTCTACGGAGACGAGGCAGCTGCACCAGCCGAAGGCAGCGACGAGTTCAACGCCATGTACCAGGGGTACTACAAGTTCACCGAGGACATCACGGCCGCAGACATCAACCGGGGCGGTGAGGCGCTCCACGGCGTCGATTCCGCAACGTCGGTGCAAGTCCGCAGCGGGGAACGCACCGTCACGGACGGTCCCTTTGCAGAGACCAAGGAACAGCTCGGCGGCTTCTATCTGATCGAAGTCGAAGACCTCGACGCTGCGATCGAGGTGGCCGTTCAGGTCCCGGCTGTGAACGATGGAACCGTCGAGATTCGACCCCTGATCGACTTCGGCTGATCGATGGCGCAGTCCCATCAAGCGATCGAGGCCGTGTTCCGTGAGGAGCACGGCCTCGTCGTTGCGGGACTCACCCGCTACCTGGGTGACCTCGAACTTGCAGAGGACGCTCTCCAGGACGCTTGCGAGGCCGCGCTCGTATCGTGGGCCGACGAGATACCCCGGAACCCGGCGGGGTGGCTGACCACGACGGCGCGGAGAAAAGCGATCGACCGGATCCGGCGCACGAGGAACCTGCAGCGCAAGTACCAGGCCATCGCAACCAGCCTGGACGAACTGAGCGAAGAAACACTCGATGAGGACGTCGTCGGTGACGACCGCCTGCGGCTGATGTTCACATGCTGTCACCCCTCGCTCAACGAGGACGCACGGGTAGCGCTCACACTCAAGACCGTTGCCGGGCTGACGACCCACGAGATCGCCAACGCGTTCCTCATCGCCGAGACCACCATGGCACAGCGGATCGTGCGGGCGAAACGCAAGATCCGCGATGCCGCGATCCCCTATCGGGTGCCATCGGACGCCGAACTGCCCCAGCGACTGCCCGCGGTCCTATCGGTCATCTATCTGATCTACAACGAGGGCTACGCAGCATCGACGGGACAGAGCCTGCGAAGGACGGACCTCGCCTCCGAGGCGATCAGGCTGGTCACGATCGTCGACCGCCTGTTGCCCAACGAACCGGAGGTCCTCGGCCTCGCTGCGCTCATACGCCTCCATGAGGCACGGGGCGCCGCAAGGACGGATGGCTCCGGCAGCACGGTGCTGCTCACCGACCAGGATCGCAGCCTGTGGGATCGCACACAGATCGATGCAGGCACATCTCTCCTGGACCGTGCGATGGCACGAGAGTCGCCGGGGCCGTACCAGATCCAGGCTGCCATCGCCGCCCTCCACGCCACGGCCGCCACGGCCGAGGACACCGACTGGGAGCAGATCGCTCGGCTCTATGCCTCACTACGGCGATTGGGCGACGGCTCTGTGCTCGCGCTGAACCACTCCGTGGCCGTCTCGATGGCGTACGGCCCAACCGAAGCCCTTGCCATGCTCGATGAGATCTCAGATCTCGAGGAGTACCCGTACTATCACGCGGCCCGGGGCTCCTATCTCGCCACCCTCGGTGACACTGACGGTGCGGCGGATGCGTATCGAAGGGGAGAAGCGGTCTCGACAAGCGGCCCCCAAAGACAGTTCTTCAGACAGAAACTGGACGAACTGGCCGAGTGAAGGAGGCATCTCTCCCAAGGAAGCCCCCTCTGCCCTCGTACCTCGGGCATCTCCCCCAACAAGTTGGGGGAGAGACAGAATCAGACCAGGTCTGGCGCCTGGCGTCTGGTATCTGACTTCTTTTACGTGCTGCTGCCGGCGGCTGCGGCGGCGGCGTCGGCGATGACCTGGTTGGCCTGCTCGACGAAGGCCCTCGCCTCGTCGACCTTCTGCTGGTACAGCGCCAGGTCTCCCGATCGCAGCGCGACGTCTGCCTGTGTAAACGCGTCCTGGGCCTGGGCGAGCAGTTGCTCGACCTGCTGTTGGATCGTCCCATCGAGCGGCGGTGGGGTGGTGGTATCGCCCGGGTCTGCACCGTTGCCGTCGCCCACCGGTGGGCCGTTCGCGTCGCCGAAGAGTTGCACGAGGACCTGGTCGAGGGAGTCGGCGATCTCGATCTTGCTATCGAACGACGCGACGACCCGCTTGAACTGGGGGATGCCGCTGCGGCCGCCACCGGTGTCGGCCGCCAGGTATATCGGCTGGACGTACAACAGCGAATCTTCAACCGGAACCACGAGCATGTTGCCCTTGATCACATCAGAGCCGACCTGGCCCAGCAGCGTGAACTCGGCGGACACCTTCGGGTCCTGCTCGATGAAGTCACCGACCTGGCCGGGACCATCGACCTGGCGCTCCTCGGGCATCGTGTACTCGATCAGTGTCCCGTACTCCGTGAGCGGACCCGATTTGGCCACGACGAACGCCGACATGTTCGGGCGTGCCGCAGGTGTGAAGGGTTGCATCAGCAAGAAGGAAAGCGACTCCTCGTCTGGCAGTTCCATGAGCAGGTAGTACGGCAGCATCGGGCTGGTACCGAACGTCCCACGCAGCGGCGACTTCGGGCTGTTGGAGGGGTCACGGGCGATCTGCCACGGGTCGTTCACCTGGAAGAGGTCTGACGGGTTCGTCATGTGATAGAGCGTGTAGATGTCCGTCTGGATCCTGAACAGGTCCTCGGGGTACCGGACATGGCCGACGAGGCTCTCAGGGAACTCCTCGATCGGCTTGAACAGGTTGGGGAAGATCTGCATGTTCGTCTGAATCAGCGGGTCGTCGGGGTCGATGACGTACATGTCGATCGTGCCGTCGTAGGCGTCGATCACTGCTTTGACCGAGTTGCGGATGTAGTTGAAGTTCCGTGGCAGCTCGGCGGTGCTGTTGAGCCTCGCCGTGTTGGCCATCTCTGAGTACGGGAACTTGTCGGTGACCGTGTAGAGGTCCATCATCCACACGAGCCTGCCCTCGTTGATGACCATGTAGGGGTCGTTGTCTGCGTACAGGAACGGAGCGATCCGTGAGATGCGGTCCTTGATGTTGCGAGAGATCATCACGCGGCTGTCACTGTCGAGTTGGCTCGAGATAAGTGTGTTGAGGTCACCAAAGCGCAACGCCCAGCCCAGGCGCTGGAACGTGTTCCCGAGCGGTACACCACCGATTCCGTCGTACGAGTTCGTCTCGGTAGCTTCCGAGTTGTCCTGGGGAATGTCGACCTCGCCCTCTTTGGACCCTGCTATCAGGAAATCACGGTCGGAGCTGTCGGAGAAGTAGATCCGCGGCTGGGTGATGTCGAGGCTCTCATTGCCCGAGACGTTCACGGGAGGGATATCGGACACGAGGAAATCGGGGAACCCGTCAACCGTCACGTCGTTGGCGGGGCTGAGCACGGTTCCGAGCCCGTGCGTGTAGATCAGTCGCTCGTTGACCCACCCCGAGCCTGGGATGTTGCGCTCATCGAGACCGCGCGCAGCGGTCATGACCTGCGTCAGTTCACCGTCGATGACGTACCTGTCGACGTCGACATCGGCGAAGTCGTAGTACGTCTTGATGTTCTGGAGTTCGGGATAGGTGTCTGCGAGGACACCCGGGTCCCACAGACGGATATTGTCGATCGTTGGCCTGTTCGACTCGATCAGTTCCGCAGTCAGATCAGTGGACGCGTCGAACTGTTTCACCTCGACCTCGTCAAGCCCGTATGCCAGGCGCGTGAAGTCGAGGTTGTGCTGCACGTACGGCAATTCCCTCGTGAGTTCGTTCGGCTCGACGGAGAAGCGCTGCACGACAGCCGGATAGATACCTCCGACACCGATAGAGGTGATGAGCCAGATCCCGAAGGCGACCGCCGGCAGGGTCCATCCCCTGAACCAGACATTGACGAGCAGGATGATCGCAGCCGCCACAGAGATGAAGATCAGCAGGTTGAGAGCCGGAACCTGGGCATTGACATCGGTATAGGAGGCACCGAACACCTGGCCACGGGGAGAGTACAGCAACTCCCACTTGTTGAATATGTAGCCGACAGCCTTCAGGAGGGCAATGGCGGCCAGGAGAACCGAGATGTGGGCCTTGACACTTCCCGACGTTTTCTCCCCCGGCGAGGCTATCTTGATCCCGCCGTTGAGATAGTGCGCAGCCACGGTGATCAACGTGGTGATGAGCAGCAACTGGAACAGCCAGCCGTAGATGTCGCGGTAGAGCGGGAGCCCGAACACGTACAGCGATACGTCGTTGTTGAAGATCGGGTCGAAAACGCCGAACGGCACACCGTTGCGCCACCGGAGCCAGTCCTGCCACCACACGGCAGCACCGAGGCCGAGCAGCAGGCCGAAGAGCAGGGAGAACACGGTACGGACCTGGAGCGCCCGCGGCGAGATCCATATCTGGTAGCGCTCGAGCAGTTCCTGGTCCGGCGTTCCTTCAAGTGCAAGGAGACTGCGCGGCGAGAACCTGTCGACGAGCCACAGATTCACCCAGATGATCAGGACCGCGACGAACGTCGCCCCAACGACAAGCCAGACCTTCGTGAAGGTGAGGGTGCTCCACACAGACGCACTCCCGAGTTCGGAGTACCACATGTAGTCCGTCCAGAGCGTCGCGAGCCAGCGCGCGGCGAGGAGGAGCACGAACGCCCCTACCACCACGAACGTCGCTATCCGTCGGAGGTTCGATGTCTGGCGCGCGTTGACTGGTTCTCTATTGATCACGCCCGTGATTCTATGGCAGCATGAGCCATGTTGCGCCGCCCATCTCAGGTTCCGGGCATATGCTCCGCAAGTTCTGCTGCGACGGACACGACCCTGCGTTCTGCTTCGTCTGATCGCCAGGTGCGGAACACCTTCGAGGCGACAGCAGCGATGGCCCTGTCACCTGAACCCGCCTCACGAGCCAACGCGATAGCTGTCGATACGGAGTCGTAGAGATCCATGGAGAACGCCGACGCTGCTCCGAGGTCGTCGGTTTCGCCCGTAATCGCAGTAGCGAGTTCGGAGAACGGCTCGTTGAAACGATCCGTGTAGTTCTCCTCGGGAGCCCAGGCCTTGTCTATGCGGAGATGCTCGAGTGTGTCGTTCTGGAGGTCGACGAGTAACCGCTTGATCGACCGCAACGCAGCGTTCTGCACCGGGATAAGGGAGGGCGCCTCCTCGGCGACCGGGGGAACGTTGTCCGTTGTCTGTTCTCCGTTCTCCGAGTCTGCTGGCTGTGGGCTGTCCTCTGGCTGTGAGCTGTCGGCTGATTCTTGGCTGATGGCTGATGGCTGATGGCTGTCGGCTGATTCTTCGCTGTCGGCTGTCTCCTGGCTGTCCTCGCGCAACTGGGCGAACAGCGAACCGATGGGGTCGGGCTCCGATTTGGGCTCGGGCTCGGGTTCGGGCTCGGGTTCCGGAGCAGGCGCAGGCTCGGGTTCGGGCTCGGGTTCCGGAGCAGGCGCAGGCTCGGGTTCGGGTTCGGGCTCGGGAGCAGGCGCAGGTTCGGGTTCGGGCTCGGGAGCAGGCGCAGGCTCGGGTTCGGGCTCGGGAGCAGGCGCAGGTTCGGGTTCGGGTTCGGGTTCGGGTTCGGGTTCGGGTTCGGGAGCAGGCGCCGGTTCCGACTCCGGTTCCGGAGCAGGTGCCGGAGCAGGTGCCGGAGCCTCGGCCATGACGGGTCGAGCAGGTGGTGTCTCAGCAGCCGGGAGACGATCATCGACCGTCACCGCTTGCATCTGGTCCGTGTCCTCGCTTTCGCGCCTGTGTCTCGCAAGTTCGGCCACCTCCGCAACGAAGGAATCAGGGTCTACCGGCCTGAGCGGCATGGCCCTGCTCCCCGACACGATCTTCACTGACCCGCCGTCGGGATGGTGATGGGTCCTCGGGTCGTCCTCGACCATGGGCGCGGGCTCCGGTTCCTCGAGCTCCTCGCGTCGGTGTTCGATCTCTGATTCGAGTTCACCGATCGATGAGCGGGTGGTGTCGAGCTCCGCAAGCAACTCGGTGCGCCGATCCTCGAGCGCTCTGGCTCGTTCCTGTGCAACGTCGGCTGACTTGTTCGCTGATGCAACGATGCGCTCACTTTCGTACTGCGCTCTCGAGAGGATCCCCTCGGCCTCCATTTCAGCCACACCGACGGCCTCTTCACCTGCACGCTTGGCGGCGACCGTGTGTCGGATAGCCTCGCGTTCGGCATCGGCCCTGATCCGGAGTGCCTCCGTTTCGGCCTCTCCAACCAACCTGGCTGCTTCACTGACCGCTGCAGCGAGCATCGCTGACCCCTCCTCCCAGGCAGCTTGTCGCATCGCACGGGCCTGTTCGCTAGCCGAAGACAACGTTTCTTCGACGTCGGCTGTCGCCCTGGTGCGCATACCGTCGGCGGCCGACCGCGCTGCCTCCAGTATCTCGCCGATCTCCCCGCCGATCATCGCGAGTTCACGTGCGAGCGCTTCAGGGTCGTGGATACCCACGGAGATCTCTGGGCTGGAAATCGCGGCCATACGATCTTGCGAATCGTCGATCTGGCTTGCGATCTGTGCGAGGAAGGACTCGACCTGAGTACGGTCGTATCCCTTGCGTACAACGTCGAATCGGCGAGCTCGAACCTCGCCTGAAGTCACTCTATCGGCCATAGCCGCGAGCGTACCGCCACAACGGCCCGCGACCGCGGATTATTCAGAGAGTTTCGAGGAAAGCAACGGCGTCATCGATGGTCTCGATGCGGACGACCTCAATGTCATCCCCTGCCGCAACCAGGGCGTCGTCATAGTTTCCCGCGGGCACCAGCACGGCCCTGGCGCCTGCGTCGATGGCTCCGTACACCTTCTGTCTCACGCCACCGATAGCCCCGACCGTGCCATCGCGCGAGATCGTCCCCGTTCCTGCGATGCGCTCACCGTGGGTTATCTCGCCGTCGGTGAGCTGGTCCATGATCTGGAGAGCGAACATCATCCCCGCAGATGGCCCACCGATGTTCTGTGAATCGATCTCGACGTCGACAGGGAACTCGACGATCGGTTCGTTGTTGTCCAGCAGTACACCGATCATGGGGCGGGTCGGATCGTCCACATGAGGTCCGAGTTCGAGTTGCACCTCAACGTCCTCGAACCCGTCAGTGGTTTCGTCGATGGGGCGCTCCACCAGCATCTCGACGAGGTCGCCGATCTCGGCGTCGCTGAGGTCATTGATGATGTCGTCACGGAAGGCGACTTCCTTGCCGTCCATCTCGACGATGACGTCGTTCGGGAGCAGCACGCCATCAGCTGCCGAGTCCGGGACCGTCTCGATTACCAGGGCGCCTGTCCCGATGAGTGTGACTTCGTAACCCAACTGTGTGAGGGCGACGTAGATTGCCGTCTGCTTCGACTGGCCCATCGCTGCGAGGCTCTCGCGACGTAACTGCTCCGGGGAGACACCGGTCGGCCTGACACGTTCGCGTTCGCGCACGTCGACACGAGGGTCGACATACCCCGCTGCCCACTCGAAAACGTTCGCTTCCTTGAGCGAGACAGTCAGGAAGAACAGTTCACCGTCGGCGCTGACGGTGCCACCGTCGACCGTGATGAAATCCGCCGTGTCGTAGACGGGGCCAGGGCTGAGCGTGTAGTACGGAACGGTGACCGGCCACAGGAGCGCGATGGCCGTCCCGAGCACAATGAGGACTCCAGCGACGACCCATGGCCACTTCGGGTACGTGACTGGTGGCCTCACACCGGGTGGTATGTCGGAGAACTCACCCGCGGCTTCTTCGATAACGACGTCACTGTCCATGGGCCGAGGTTACCCACCGCCAAGATATGCCGCTACGGTCACGCGATGCGCCTGCCACCGACGAGGCCCGCCGTGACGACGATCCGATATCTTGACGATCCTTTCGGGTGGCACGCGAACATCGTCAGCATCGGCGCGGACCTGTCATAGGTGATCCAGAGATCCTGGGGATCCACGATCGCCGTTTCGGTCACCTTGTAGATCACAGGGAACCCGACTCCATCGGTCACATAGACGAGATCTCCTGCCCGGAGACGGTCGAGGTCGGCGAACGGCTTGGAATGCGTGGTACGGTGGCCGGCAAGCACGAGGTTGCCGTCCTCACCCGGCCCCACCGTACCCACCCACTGGGCAACGCCCTGGTCGATGACACTCGGGTCGACTCCGCTACGGATCGTCTCGTCGAGACCGATCGCGGGGATCTCGATAGAGCCGAGGACGAACGCAGAGTTCTGTGTTCGGTGAAACGAGGGTTGCCGTGCAGGGTTGGGGACGGCGTCGTCAGGGGCGGACGCCGCCAGAGCCGGGGCAGAGAAGCTGACGAATATGCCGGCGATCGCGATCACATGAACGAGCAGCTTCGCCGGTCCCATCAGTACCGTCCACAATCAGGTACGCATCGGCTGCTCACACCATCTAGTATATCAGCGGACGGTAGGAGCCATAATCGGTAGACCACAGGAGCCTTCGATGCAACCAACGTATCCCGTACCGACGATCGCACGCGTCGTCGTACCGAGATCGGCCGTGACCACGGGTGTGCTCATGGTCGGCTTCGCTCTGTTCACTGCCCTCGCTGCCCAGGTCGTCATCCCCGTTCCCGGGAATCCTGTGCCGATCACCGGCCAGACGTTCGCCGTCCTGCTTGCAGGTGCGGCTCTCGGGTCGGCAGCCGGTGCCGGGTCGATGATGATCTACTGGATAATGGGGGCAGCCGGTCTCCCGTTCTACAACACCGGCTCGGGGGGATGGGAAGCCGCAACCGGACCTACAGCGGGGTACCTCGTTGGGTTCATCGCTGCCGCCTGGCTGATCGGAAAGTTCGCCGAACGCGGGCAGGATCGCACCATCGATCTCGCCCTCCCCGCTTTCCTCGCAGGGCACATGATCATCTACGTCTTCGGGGTCACATGGCTCTTCGTGTCTGTTCCCGCCATCACGAACGTGCCACAGGCGCTGATCGTTGGATTCCTGCCGTTCACGATCGCCGATGCCGCCAAGATCCTCGCAGCAGGACTCCTTCTTCCTGCAGCATGGAAGATGGTCAACACCTTCCGAGACTGACCCGGTGACTTCCAGACAAGACATCGTCCGGCGTTCCTTCGCTGATGACCCGTACGCACACGCCCAGGGCTTCGAGCTCGTATCCGTCGCCGACGAAGAGATCATCGTGTCGCTCCTCGTACGCCCCGATCACGTCAACTTTCTGGGAGGGACCCACGGCGGCGCGCTGTTCTCACTTGCAGACTGTGCGTTCTCGCTCGCATCGAACGCACACGGCGACACCGCCGTCGCCATCGATACCCACCTCGCCATCACCGCCGGATCAGACGTCGGTGACACCCTCACCGCCACCGCGCGCGAGATGACACGCGGCCGCTCGCTGGCCACCTACCGCGTGGATGTGACACGCGGCGATGGCAGGACGGTGGCACTGTTCACAGGAACGGTGTTTGTGCGCAGGTCAGACAACCCGTCCCCCTTTCAAGGGGGACAAGCGACGAGCCCCGCGAGGAGCTAGGGGGATCCACCACGCGGCACAAGCTCCGGTGGCTGCGCGTTACCCCCCTGGCTCGCAAGCTCGCCCGTCCCCCCTGAAGGGGGGACTGCCCTCGACCGCTAGCCCTCGGCTGGCTTCGGCAGGAAGGTTGCGAAGAACGCTGCAACGAGGGCGGCCCAGACGATGCCTGCGACACCGATGTGCGCGGCCACGACGAAACTCGACTCGACCTTGGTGAACACGTGAACGGCTCCCAATGCCGCGTTCACGAGGAACGCTATGAGGGCAGCATCGACGAGATTCCGTTCGAGCGATGGTCGGCCGTATCGGCGTACCAGCCAGACGATGACCACGAGAAGCACCAGCGTCGAACCGGTCAACGCGCGGTGGAAGTAGTGGATCATCGAGGCGGTGGTGGAGGTATCGGGGATCAGCGATCCGCCTGGTAGCGGCCATCCAGGGAAGTAGAGGTTGTGAACGATCGAGCCGAACACCATCACGGTGAACACGGAGAGACCCCCGACGGCAAGCAACGTGCTCCAGCCGGGTGACGCACCCGGCCTCGCGCTCTGTGACCGGGTCGCCACTGCGATCACGACGAAGATCGCAACGACGATCATCGATACGGCAAGATGTACCGACACCAGGTCCCTGTCGAGATCACCCTTTACGACCATCCGCCCGAGCCATGCCTGCATACCGATTGCCACGACGGCGGCTATCGCCGGGGTTATCACCCACCTGCGATCGTGTTTCCCCCTGATCGCTCCAACAACGAGTGTCACCGCGATCACACCGACGATCAGCGCTATCCATCGATGTGTCCACTCGACGATCATCTGCGCCTCGAGCCGCGGCAGGAATCCGCCGAGGGCACCGTTCTCACACAGCGGCCATCGATCCTTGCATCCGTAACCGCTGCCGCTTCCCCGGGTGTAGCCACCGAACGCGATGAGGGCGAGCGTCGACCATGTGGCGATCAACGCGGTGCGGTGCAGGCTAGGAAGCTTCACGACGCCGAGTGTAGAGACTCAATTGGGAGCAACCGGGAACCCTGGTGACCGGCCACACCGCGCAATGATTCGGACCCGTTGCTCAGGACAGGAAGTGGGCGGCACACCGGAGGGATTCCTACTCTTCGAGCTCTTCGCCGAGGTACGCCTTGATGACGTTGGGGTCGCTCTGGACGGCGTCGGGGGTGCCGACTGAGATTACCTCGCCGAAGTCGAGGACGAGTACACGGTCTGCGATGTCCATGACGAGGGCCATGTCGTGTTCGACCAGGATCATGGCGATACCGAGTTCCTCGCGTATGTCGAGGATGAAGCGGGCCATGTCCTCGGTCTCTTCGAGGTTCATGCCTGCCACGGGTTCGTCGAGCAGTAGCAGTTCCGGTTCCATGGCGAGAGCCCTGCCGAGTTCGACACGTTTCTGGATACCGTAGGGCAGCATGCCGACCGGGTGGTAGCGCCA
>CAYUJA010000014.1:0-15630 GCA_964444875.1 uncultured Acidimicrobiaceae bacterium
GCCGTCATAGAGCTTGCGCACCGGGGGGTCCCACGGCACCCGTCCGAACACGACGATGTACGACAGGACGATCCATGCAAGCAGGCCAAGCGACAGCAGCTGGATCAGCGAACGGAAAAAACTCACCTTACGACGATTGCCCGAAGAGGCCGAGATGCGCCAGGCGCTCTTGCTCTCCAACACCGAGAGACGATCCCGCAGCCGTCACCAGGATGACACCCTGGGCCGTCTTGACCATCCGGCCATCGAGCGCGTAGGTCAACCCCGAGGCGAAATCGACGATGCGCCGAACCATCTCTGGTTCCGTGCTGCGAAGATCCAGGACGACGATGCGGCCCATGCGGATGGAGTCCGCCAGCGTCTGGGCATCGGAAAAGTTCCTCGCAACGATCACCTGGGACTCCGGCTCAGACCGCCGCATAGGGCCGTCAGGGCGTACCGAAGGGATGCCTTCTTTGTGGATGAACACGCCTGCCTCGGCATAGGACCTGTCAGACGAGACCGTTCTCGCCGTCGACGCCGGCGGTTCGACCCTCCTACCGGAAACGACGGAACCTGGGGGCGGTACAGCCGACGTCGGTGGGACATATGGATCAGGTGGCCGGGGGGCGACGGCACCAGCTTGAGGGGCCTGGCGCACCTCACCGGGCCGATCGATAGCGTCGGTACTCTGTTCATCGTCTACAAGACCAAGATAGAAAAGTGTCTTGTTCCACATTGTGGCCATCTCGTCGTTCCCCTGTATCGTCAGTCGAAGCGGTCGTCGGCACCCTCAAAGATAGCCCGTCCCACGCGAATGGTGGTCGCTCCTTGGAGGATTGCTATCTCGAGGTCGTTTGTCATGCCCATCGAGCACACCTCGATGCTAGGCATGCGCTCGGCGAAGTCATCGAAGATCGTGCGAAGCATACGGAACCACGGGGCGACATCCCTCGGGTCATCCGTCATCGGCGGTATCGCCATCACGCCGCGAACATCGACCCCCGCATCGAGGACGGTGTCGAGGGTCTCGTGTGCTGCACCGGGGTCGAACCCAGATTTCTGGGCCTCACCTGCCAGGTTGAACTGAATGAGCGCAGGGCCGCCGCCGGCAGCTACCCATCTCTGTGCGAGAGAGATCCTGTCGAGCGAATGCAACAGATCTGCGTGGGCTGCAACGTATCGGACTTTTCGTGATTGGAGGGGACCGACGAAGTGCCACTCGATGTCATCCGGGAGACCGGCTTGGATCCTGGCCTGGAACGCCTGTTGTCTGTTCTCGCCGAACCTGCGCTCACCCGCCGCGTAGACCTCACGGACCTCGGCGTCCGACCGGTTCTTGGATACGACCACGAGGTCGATGTCCGATACGTCCCTGCCGGCCCGCGCCGCAGCCGAGGCCATCCGGGATCTGACTGCGGTCAACCCTGTGGTAGCCATACAACCGTAGCTTGTCTGTCTGGTGTCCCGTCTTGACGATACGACGCCATCGAAGCGTCGTCGAGGGTGCAGATGCCCATCTCAACCACATCCGCATCACCAACCTGGGATCGCACAGCCTGTGCGAGGTCGACGCTCAGGCTACCGCCACGTGTCGTCGACGCGAAACCACCGACGGCCTCGACCACGTCCTGGCCAACCTCGTAACAGCACGGACCGATGTGCGGCCCGATGACCACCCGTGTCACCGTATCGCCCCGGCGGTCGAACAGGTGCATCGCCTCGACGACGACGCCCTTTGCGATACCGCGCCAGCCTGCATGGGCAACGGCCCTCGTCCGCTTGCCGATCAGCACGACGGGCACACAGTCTGCCGTCGCTACTGCCATCGGCAATCCAACGACGTCGGTCATGAGTGCGTCGGCTTCTCCGTAGAACCCCGGTTCTGTCGCATAGACGGCATGCGATCCGTGGACCTGCTTGATCGTCGCCCAGCGCGTCGATATGCCGAACTCAGCCGACAGCCTGGCGCGGGCAGCGCTGTCTGAGCGCGCATCACCATCGAACCTGGTGCCGAACACGACGCCCGGAGTACCGGGAGGGACGATCATCCCTGGACGAAACCGGGGATGTCCATCTCGTCGGTGCCGTGGCTCTCAACAGGTGCCCCGACTTCCCTGGTCACCTGTGGTCGCACCCGGCCCGATGCCGGACCTGCGACCGGTGGTGAATAGCTGCTGCGTCTGTCACGGTCGAAGCCCGCGGCGATCACCGTCACGCGCATCTCGTCGCCGAGTGTCTCATCGATCACGGATCCGAAGATGATGTTCGCATCAGCATCGGAGTGATCAGCGATCAGGCTCGCTGCGGTGTTGACCTCGTGGAGTGACATGTCACTCGGACCGGCGATCGACAACAGCACACCTCGTGCACCCTCCATGGACGTCTCGAGCAGCGGACTCGAGATCGCTTTCTCTGCAGCCTGCTGTGCTCGTGAGTCACCGGTGCTCACACCGATACCCATCACAGCGGACCCTGCGTCAGACATCACCGTCTTGACGTCGGCGAAGTCGACATTGATCAGACCCGGAGTCGTGATGAGTTCGGTGATCCCTCGAACACCGGACGTCAACACCTCGTCTGCCATGGCGAATGCCTCAGTGATGGGCGTGTTCTCGTCTGCGATCTCCAGCAACTTCTCATTCGGGATGATGATCAGGGTATCGACTGCAGCTTTGAGCGCCTGGATCCCTTGTTCTGCCTGGACACTGCGTCTGCGGCCTTCGAACCCGAAAGGCCTCGTGACCACACCAACGGTGAGCGCTCCAAGACCGCGAGCGACCTCAGCAACGGCAGGCGCACCTCCGGTGCCCGTTCCTCCGCCTTCCCCGGCGGTGATGAACACCATATCGGCGCCACCGAGCGCGTCCTCGATCTCCTCGCGGTGCTCCTCGGCGGCCTCGCGTCCAACTTCAGGGTCGGCTCCGGCACCAAGACCACGTGTTGACTCACGGCCGATGTCGAGTTTGACGTCGGCATCGGACATCAGCAGTGCTTGTGCGTCGGTGTTGATCGCGATGAACTCAACGCCACCGACACCCATTTCGATCATGCGGTTCACCGCGTTGACACCACCACCACCGACACCGACCACCTTGATCACTGCCAGATACGTGTGCGGCGATTTGCTCGTTTCGGCCATCACGTCCATCCCTCCCAACGAAGGTTCTGCTCAACCTTAGTCATATGGTTGAGGTTCGCGCCGCTCTTATTGTTCATCCTCTACCTCAGCTTGAGGGTCGGGTATCTCGACCTCGGGGTCGAGCACCGCCGGCCTCGTCGGTGCGATGAGGTTTATCTCCGCACCTGGCGGGAGGCCCGAGTCGATGAGCGATGCCAGAACGAGGGCTTTTTCCTCGAGGTCGATGGGTCGGCCGAGCCTAACGACGTACCCTCCCACGGCGGCGGCGAGGCCTCCATCTTCGACGGAGATCACGGCGTCCCTGCCCAGATCGGGGCGCAACGCGATGCCGAAGGCCAGCGCCCCTGCGACCAGGGGATCATCAACCACCCCTCCGATCGGGATGTCAGCGACATCTATGTCGACGAGGAAGACACCTTCGATCGGGCCGCCGACGTCTTCGAGCACGGTCGTTTCTCGTGAAAGCATCACCCAGCCGCTGCCCGCACGCGCAGGGGCGACGGGAACGTGTTCTGTCACATCAACGGTCACGGTGCCCGGCCATTGCACGGACACGTCGGCCGCCGCGATCCATGGTTCAGCTGACACCGCAGCGCTGATCGCTCCGGCGTCGATGTCGATCGTCGGGATGCCGACGACGACACCCATGTCCTCAATGATCTGGGACGGGTTCGACCGCTCGGCACCCGTAACGGTGATCGTCGAGACGGACAACATCGGACTGCGTATCAGCCAGAGACCGACCGCACCAAGCGCCACGACGGCGATCACGATGAAGATCCGCCGAAGCCGGTGGCGTGCCCGGTCCTCAGAAACGCTCTTTCGCCGTTGCGCTACACGTGGTTCGACGGTCGTCATTGTGATGCTCCAACGGTCGTGAAGTCGCCAAGGAACTTGATCTCGGGTTCAAGAACTATCCCGGTTTCCGTCTTGACGATGGCTTGGATCTTGTGCACGAATTGAAAGATATCGTCTGCGGTCGAGTCACTCGCGGCAACCAGGAAGTTGGCGTGTACCGGCGACACCTGGATCGAGCCGATACGTTCGCCTTTCAGGCCGAGCCTGTCGATGATGGCGCCCGCATGGTCGCCCTGGGGATTCTTGAACACACTGCCTGCGTTGAGCGTGCCTCCCGGCTGATGGTCCTTGCGCCAGCGGGTGATGGTGCGAAGCTCATCTTCGAGAGCGCCGCGGTCGCCTGGTGTCGTGACGAACGTGGCTTGAACGACGATGTCATCGTCGGTGAGGTCGGAGTGCCTGTAGGAGAGACCGAGTTGATCCGTTGTCGACCGGGTGACCTCGGCGGTGGCGACGTTGAGCACCAGGGCATGGTCGAGCACCTGTGCGGTCTCAGACCCATGACCACCGGCGTTCATCGCGACGGCACCGCCGACAGATCCCGGTATCCCGACGTAGAACCCGAGTCCTGCTCGTGCATGTTTGGCCGCCATCCTTGCGAGCTTCGGGAGCGGCATGCCGCCGCCCGCGACGATCGACCCGTCCGGTGACACCGCGCCAGCCTGGAAGGATCTACCGAGCTTGATGACGAGACCGTCGATCCCCTTGTCGGAGATGACGAGGTTGCTACCACGGCCGATGACGACGACCGCTGTGTCTGGTGGCACCGTGGTCAGGATGTCTCGCAGTTCGCAGAGATCGGCGGGTTCGGCGTAGTACCTCGCCGGCCCGCCCACCTTGTATGTGGTCATCGGTGCGAGCGGGACGTTGTGCGATACGGCTGGATGGTCCATCATCGGACCGCCTCTATGGCTCGCACGACGTCCCCCGAGATCGAAGCGATGTCCCCTGCGCCCAGCAGCAGGATGATATCGCCGGGTTGGGCAACGTCGGCGAGCAGGTCGGGGATGTCTACGAGTTTCGGCACGAAACGCACCTTCCCACCGGCTGCTGCGACGGACTGGGAAACGAGGCGACCCGTGACGCCGATGATCGGATGCTCGCCCGCGGCATATACGTCGCTCACGATCACCTCGTGCGCAAGGGCGAGTGGTGCACCGAACTCGGCGGCGAGGTCGGCCGTGCGCGTGTATCGGTGCGGTTGGAACACGGCGATCACTCTGCCGTCCGAGCCGACAGACGCCGCTGCGATGGTCGCTGTGACCTCGGTCGGGTGGTGTGCGTAGTCGTCAACGATGGTGATCCCACCGACCATCGCCCTGATCTCGTATCTGCGTCGTACCCCGGTGAACTCGCTCAGCCCGGCTGCGGCTCTGGCGACGTCGTAACCCGACTCCCCCAGCAATGCGAGGACTCCCGCTGCGTTCGAGGCGAGATGCTCCCCCGGCTTGGGCAAGACGACGTGGGTGTCGGTGTCGGGTCCGGTCAACCTGAACGACACCGCACCCTGACGGTGCGCTAGGTCTGTGATCCTCCACTGGGCATCGGTAGAAAAGCCATATGTGACCACATCAACGACTCGCGCCAGCCTTCTCACGCCGGCATCGTCGCCACATGCGACCGCCGGGCCGCGGACCCTGCCTGCAACCTGTGCGAAGGCATCTTCGAGCGCGGCGACCGTTCCGTAGTGGTCGAGATGGTCCGCTTCGATGTTGGTGATCAATATCGCATCGAGCGAGAGGTGGCGAAACGTTCCGAACGCCTCATCTGCTTCGAGAAGGAAGAGGTCGTCCGTGCCGATCGATGCGCCCGTGTTCATACCGATCATCTCACCGCCGACGAGGAACGACGGGTTCACACCCATCGAGCGAATCGCCGTGACGGCCAGGGCGGTCGACGTCGTCTTCCCGTGGGTCCCTGCAAAACCGAACGTCGTCCTTCCCGTCGTCAGGGCCTTCAACAGCGCCGGCCTCCTCCAGACCGGGATGCCATCGGCATTGGCTGTGGAGAGTTCCTCATCGGTGTCAGGGACGGCAGAGGAGGCAACCACGAGGTCGACATCGGCCATTGCGTCTGGCCTGTGACCCAGCCAGGTGGTGACACCGACGTCCTTGAGCGCGTCGAACATCCGGCCGGGTTTGAGATCCGAACCTGAGACCGTGTGACCGAGTTGGCTGAGCAGCTTGGCAAGACCGGACATCCCAGACCCACCGGCGCCGATGATGTGGACGCGTTGCGGGATCCCTGTGTCAGCGACCACGTTGCACCTCAAGGACGCGGTCAGCGACGATCGTCGCAGCCGACAGATGAGGCGAGTCCGCGAGTGCATCGGACATCTCGATGAGACGCTGTGGGTCGTCGACCAACGCGACGATGGTGTCGATGATCCGCTGTGTTTCGGACTGTTCGATGACGATGAACCCGCCGGCGTCGACCGCATCGATGGCGTTCATCCCCTGGTAGGCACTCCCTGCGGGTAGCGGGACGATCACAGCCGGCGTACGCGTGGCGTGGAGTTCGGCAACCGTCATAGCGCCTCCCCTCGAGAGAACCAGGTCGGCCGCCGCGTACAGCATCGGCATGTCGTCTTCATACCCCACGACGTTCCACCGCTCGACATCTGCCGCTGTGGTGGTGATGGTGTCGAAGTGCGACTGCCCGCAGATGTGGACGATCTCGAAGTCTCTGTTGTTCATGAGAGCGAGCGTTCGTGTGATTTCGTTGAGTGCGCTCGCTCCGAGGCTGCCTCCAACGACCCCCAGCACAACGGCATCCTGGCCGACCCCGTAGCGTTCCCTGGCGGCCGCCCTCAGATCGTCCCTGTCGAACGCTCCGAACTGCGCACGTAGCGGACTCCCCACGACCTCGGCCATGGGCAGTTTCGACAATGCAGGAGCGAACGCTGCGAACACGGTATCTGCGCGACGGGCGATCATACGGTTCGCTACCCCGGGTTGAGCGTTGGCTTCATGGACGACGAGCGGGATGCCGCATTTGTTTGCCGCAAGCGCCGCAGGGCCTGCCACGTAACCACCGAACACGACCATCGCGGTGATGTCCTTGTCCTTGATCGCATCGATGATGACCCGGCGAGCATTGCGCACCTTGATGGGCAGAGTGAGATTGTCGACCGACAACGACCGGCGGATGCCGTGGATCTCCACCTGGACGAACGGGTAGCCGGCCTTAGGGATCAAATCTGCTTCCATCCGGTCGCCACCGAAAAAGATGATGTCGCCCCTGGAAACACCCCTCGACTCGAGTACTTCCGCAACGGCCAGGGCCGGGTAGACATGTCCTCCTGATCCCGCCGCGGCAATGCCGACGGTCACGTCGTTTCCTCTGCACCGGGTGCGAGGGAGATGTTGATGAGCACGCCTACAGCGAACAGGTTCATCAGCATGGCGTTGCCCCCTGCCGAGATGAACGGAAGCGGCACCCCGGTGATCGGAAGGACCGCGATGACGCCACCGATGTTGACGAGCGCCTGGACCGTCAACCACGAGACGATGCCAACGGCGAGAAGCCTGCTGAACATGTCGGGGGCACGGAACGCTATGGACACGCCAACGGCAGCGAACAGGGCGAACAAGGTGACGACGATGATCGCACCGGCGAAACCGGTCTCCTCGCCGATGATGGCGAAGATGAAGTCCGTGTGCGCGTTCGGCAACCATGACCACCGTGCACGGCTCATGCCGAGACCGACACCGAAGAATCCACCGGAACCCAGGGCGACCATGCTCTGGACAGCCTGGAGACCGGTTCCCTGGGCCTGGGCGAAGGGATCGAGGAAGCTCAAGAGCCTGTCTTTGCGGTACGGCGCCGACACCGCAAGCGCGGTCACCGCCATCGTTCCGAGCGCACCGATCCCGAACACGAACCGCAGGGGAACGGTCGAAGCGGACAGCACGATGAACGCGGGAACGACGACGAGCAGAACGCTCCCGAAGTCGGGTTGCATCAAGAGCAACACCGATACGGACCCCAGGATGACACCGACCGGGATGAGCACGTGCCAGAGATTGTTGAGTAGGTCCTTCTTCTTCGTGAGCACCGCTGCAAGCAACACGACCGTGGCGAACTTCGCCAACTCTGCGATCTGGATCGTGATCGGTCCGATGACGATCCAGCGTGCAGCGCCTCCGCGCTCGTCACCGATGGCAACCGTCAGCACCAGTCCTACGATCGCCACCAGGAAGATCGGGAGTGCGAACTTCTGCCACACCCGGTACGGCACGAACGCTGCCACGACGAGGGCTCCGGAGCCGAGGGCGACCCAGATGACCTGCTTGGCGAACAGGTCGAACTGCCTGGACGTCGTCGATATCGACACGACGGACGATGCGGACAGCATCGCACCAAGTCCGATGATCAGCAGCATCGCGACGATGATGAGCAGGGCGGCGGATCTCTGGCCGCCCACCGAACGAATACGCTGGAGGGTCCGCGGGTGTGGCGCCTTCGGCGGGGTTACCTGTTTCAACACCGTATCGCTCATGGCGTGACCTCTTCATAGGACCGTACGAGGCGAGCGAATGCGTCACCTCTTTCTGCATAGGATGTGAACTCATCGAAGCTCGCACATCCAGGTGCGAGCAGTACCGTATCGCCCTTGTTCGCGATCGTGGTGGCTTTCGCGACTGCTTGGGCCAGAGACGCCGTGACGATCACATCATGGGACGCCTCAGCAGCGATCAGGGGACCTGCCTCCCCGAAGGCGATCAGGGTGCGCACCGTGGGTAGATCGACGAGCACAGAGAGGTCGAGGTCCTTGTTCTGGCCACCAGCGAGCAGGATCACGTCGGTGAACGCAGCAGCGGCAGCGACGGCTGCGTGAGGGTTCGTCGCCTTCGAGTCATCGACCCAGGTGACACCGTCGATCGTGGCGATCGTCTGCCTGCGGTGTTTGTCCGGGGTGAACGTCGCCAGCACATGTGCGATTCCCTGTGGTGTCGCACCGAGCACAGTCGCGATCGTTGCAGCAGCGACGAGGTCGAACAGGAAACTCGGATCCGTCATTGCGGTGGCGTATCTCTGCGTTCCAATGACGACCTCACCAGCGTCCACGCCGTTGCCCCCGTCGGGGACCCGGATCCCCGAACATGGGACGAGCCGGCATCGTGCGCTTTGGACCGTCTCGACCACCACCGGATCGTCAGCGTTGTAGGCGAGTAGACCGGCAACACCCATGGTTGCAAAGATCGCGGCTTTCGCAGCAACGTACGCCTCCACGGAACCGTGCCAGTCGAGGTGATCCTGGGCGATGTTGAGCAGGGCAGCGGCTCTTGGTTCGAACGCTCCCATGAAGAGCAACTGGTAGGAGGACAGTTCGAGCACCGCCACATCGGCGTCGCCATCGCATAGCGCCGACACCGGGGTGCCGATGTTGCCGGCAGCGATCGCATCGACCCCTGATGCAACGAGCATCGCGGTAGCTGCCTGGGTCACGGTTGTCTTTCCGTTGGTCCCGGTGACGGCGATGTAGTCGATCGTGAGATGCTCAAGGCCGAACCCGGCCTCGGTGATGACGTCGATCCCCTCGGCGAGGGCATCAGACAACGGCGGTTTGTTCGCAGGGAACCAGGGACTCGTGACGACACGGTCGACACCCGAGAGATACTCCCGGGACCACTGTCGCCCCAGGATGGTGACGTTGTCTGCGCCCTGTGGCGGTTCAACGGTCGACTCCTCATCGAACAGCAACAGTTCGTGTCCCGCCTGTGCGACGCTTCGCGCAACGTCTCGCAACCCTGCCAGGCTCGCACCGACGAGAAGATACCTCATGGCAGCGGCCCCAACGAAACCCAGTCGGCATAGAACAATCCGACGCCGACGGCGACCATGATCCCCGAGATGATCCAGAACCGCACGATGACGGTGGTCTCCGGCCAACCCTTCAACTCGAAGTGGTGGTGGATCGGCGCCATCCGGAAGATCCGTTTCCCGAACACCCGGAAGGAGAACACCTGCAAGATGACGGACACGGTCTCCATCACGTAGAGGCCGCCGAGGACGATGAGGAGTAACTGCGTGTTCGTGAGGAGCGCCACGGCCGCCATGGCCCCACCTATGGCATGGGACCCCGTGTCGCCCATGATGATGTCCGCGGGCGATGCGTTCCACCACAAGAACGCCAGTGCGGCGCCCACGACCGCCGCAGCGAACACGGAGATGTCGAGAGCACCGTCGACCTGGTAGAAGTCGGGGTTCCTCGACTGCCAGAAGCCGATGAGGACGAACGCGCCGAACACGAGAGCCGACGACCCTGCAACGAGGCCGTCCAGGCCATCGGTGAGGTTCACACCGTTGGCTGTCGCCGTCAGCATGAACAGGACGAGGAGGAAGAACAGGATCGGGCCGAGGTCGATGCCGAGCGGCCGTACGAACGACAACTGCTGCGTGACACCGGCACGGGCGGCGCCCCATGCGAATAGCACGGCGACGATGAGTTGGCCGGAGAACTTCCATCGTTTCGACAGGCCCTCGTTGCGTTTGCGGGCGTACTTGACGAAGTCGTCCGCGAACCCGATCAGCCCCATGCCCACGAGTGCGAACACGGCGAGGAGTGCCTTGTCGTCGATCTCCTGGACAGAGAACCCGAACCCGTCTCCGAACGTGAAGAACTTGAAGTGCGCGAGCAGATAACCCACCGCAATGCCGACGATGATCACGACGCCACCCATCGTCGGCACACCCTGTTTGTGTATGTGCCCCTCGACCTCAGCCTGGATGAACTGGCCGATGTTGCGTTTGCGGAGTTGCTTGATCGCGACCGGCGTGACGAGTATCACGATCACAAACGCAAGCGCCGACGAGAGCAACAGCGAGATCACGGTGCGGCTTCCTCTGTGAGTTGCAGCGCCAGGCGCTCGAGGCCCGCTGCACGGGATGCCTTTACCAACACAATGTCTCCGGGTTCGAGAATCGCCGTGAGAGTATCCCGTGCCGCATCGATATCTGTGGCATGTACGGCGATGTCCCCGGCACCGAGGGCGTAACCGTGGTCCGGTCCGACGATGACGAGTTTCTCGAAGCCGAGGCCGGCCGCCAGTTCTCCCATCAGCCGGTGCTCGCGTTCACATACGGGTCCGAGTTCTGCCATCGGGCCGACAACGGCCAACGGTCGTCCCTCCATGGCGGCGACGGTCTCGAGTGCCGACGCGACCGACTGCGGATTGGCGTTGTACGCGTCGTTGACGACCGTATAGCGGCCCCGGTGCACGTCCATCCGCCAGTCAGACCCGCGCGTTGTCGCCATGGCCCGCACGAACGGTTCGACCTCCATGTCGAGTGCGATGCACACCGCGATGGCAGCCGCAGCGTTGTAGGCCTGATGTACGCCTGCCATTGCGAGTGTTCCCTCATATGTCGCCCCCCTCGTGGCGATGGTGAAGGTCGTCGACCCGTCTGATACCACGCCTGCATGCTCCACGACGACATCGGCCGGTCGGACTCCGAAAGTGAGCATGCGCTGTGGGATCTGGCGATGGAGTCGTTGATCGCTCGACGGCACGATCGCCGTACCCGCCGGTGGGAGGGTCTCGATCAGTTCGAACTTCGCGTCTGCCAACCCGTCCTCGGAACCGAACGTTTCGAGATGCACGACACCGAGGTTCGTCACGAGTGCGACGTCCGGACGGATGACGGGTGCCAGCCACGTGATGTGCCCCGCACCGCGCGAACCGACCTCGACGACCAGCGCCGATGCGTCGTGAGGGGTCGACAGGACGGTCAGCGGCACGCCGATCTCGTTGTTGAACGATCGCGGCGATGCCCACGATCCATCGATGCCTGCCGACACGAGGTCCTTCGTGGAGGTCTTACCGGTCGAGCCTGTGATAGCGATCACGGGAATGTCGAGTTCGTCGCGGCGCATGATCCCGAGTTCCTTGAGGGCGTCGCCAGGGTCGTCGACCTCGATCCGCGGCGTGACATCGCCACACCTGTTCCGGGCGACCACGGCTGCGCACGCTCCTGCATCGATGGCAGCCTTGACGAAGTCGTGTCCATCGAAGGACGCCCCGGCGATAGCTACGAACAGAGATCGCGGCGCCACGTCGCGAGAGTCGATGCCGACCGAGGTGATGCGGATCGATCCCTCTCCGACGAGCGAGCCACCGAGTCTGCCCGCAACGGCGTCGAGCGACCATCCCAGGTCGACGACACGGCTCATCATGTCGGCTCCAACCCGCGCTCGGTGAGCGCTTTCCTGGCTTCGGTGCGATCGTCGAACGGAGTGATCGTTCCCCTGGCCTCGATGCCTTGTTCGTGGCCCTTCCCGAGGATCAGAACGATGTCTCGCGACTGCGCCTGGGAGATAGCTGCGGTGATCGCCTCCCCGCGGTCGAGGATGACCTGGGAGACCGCCCCTGGCACCGCATCAGCGCCACGACGCACCTCGCGAGCGATCACGGAGGGATCCTCGCTTCTCGGGTTGTCCGATGTGATGATCGTCACGTCTGCGAACCGTACCGCTGCGGCACCCATCAGCGACCGCTTGTCCCTGTCGCGGTCCCCGGCAGCTCCGATCACGGCGATGACCCTTCCGTCGGTTGCGATCTTGGCTGCCTGGAGAACCACCGAGATCGCTTCTGGCGTGTGGGCGTAGTCAACAACGACGATGAAATCGCCCGTGTGTTCGATGACCTCCATGCGGCCCTGGATCGTCGTTACGGTCGCGAGACCTTCGACGATGCTTGCGGGGTCGATTCCCTCCACGATCGCGATCGCACCCGCAAGAGCGGCGTTCGCGACGTTGAAACCACCGATCAAGGGGATCTCGAGTGCGATGTCACCGTCTGTGTGGCTCAGGTGCAAGGCGGTGCCAGACGACGTAGGGACGACCGTGTGGATGCGCACGTCGGCCTCTGGGGAGACTCCAACGGTCGTCACAGGAACACTCGTGGACGACACCAGTCGTTTGCCGTAGGAGTCATCGATGTTGATCACACACCGCTTGACCCGCTCGGGAACGAACAGTGAGGCTTTGGCTGTGAAATACGACTCCATGTCTCCGTGAAAGTCGAGGTGGTCCTGGGACAGGTTGGTGAAAGCGGCTATGTCGAACGCAATGGCATCGGCACGGTGGAGTTCCATCGCGTGTGAGGAAACCTCCATCGCCACGGCTTCGACGCCGGCATCGCGCATGGATCCCAGGAGCGCCTGGAGATCCGTCGCCTCGGGCGTCGTGCGTTCGAGATGGATCGGTATCCCTGCCATCCTGGCACCGAGCGTGCCTATCAGACCGGACTTCCATCCATGAGCCCGCCAGATCGATTCGCACATGTGCGCAACCGTCGTCTTGCCATTCGTCCCTGTGATGCCGACGATCGCAAGTGACCTGTCTGGTTCGCCATACACGGTACGCGCTGCCCACGGCATAGCCGTGCGCGTGTCATCGACCACGATCTGTGCAACCTCCACATCGACATCGTGCTCGACCAGCACACCAGAGGCGCCTGAAGCGATCGCTATCGGTATGAAGTCGTGCCCGTCGCTCTCCATCCCGGTGATGGCGACGAACAGCGTCGAGTCTGTGACCTTGCGTGAATCGTGGGTTATCGCGGTCACGACCGTATCGGGAGACGAAACCGATCGCACACCAACGATCGAAGCTGCTATGTCGGCGATCGTGACCGTGTCACCAGCCACGTCAATTCCGATCTGGGGGAACACCGAGCTGGTGAAGGGCTGCCTGGGCGACCTCCTTGAACACGGGTGCTGCAGACGCACCGCCGAGGCTCAGCTCAACACCGTCGGGGGCAAGCCCTGAAGGCGAGTCCAGGACGATGGCGACAACGACCTGTGGATCGTCGAGCGGCGCCATGCCGATGAACGACGCTGTCGTCGCTTCGACGTAGACACCGAGTTCGGTATCGAACTTGTTCGTCGTTCCCGTCTTGCCACCGGCGGTGTAGGCATCCATGCGGGCACGCCGACCCGTTCCTTTGTCCTCGATGACCCGTCCGAGCATCCAGCGCATGGTCTGTGCCGTGTCGACCGACAGCACTCTGCGTGTGCGTGGTTTCGTCATGATGGGCTCACCGTCTGGCGGCCGGATCTCCTTCACGAGGAAGGGTTCGGTCCACATGCCGTCATTGGCAACGACGGAGTATATGGCGGCCATCTGTACGGCCGTCGTACCGATCGCGTAGCCGATTCCGATGGAAGGCCCTGTGGTCCTGCTCCATTCCGACGTCGGCAACAGCCGGCCGTAGGCCTCGCCGGTGACATCGAGCGATGCCGTCGTCCCGAGTCCGAAGGCTGAGAGGTACTTGTAGTGAAGTTCAGGCCCGAGGCGACGTTCGATCTCGATCGTGCCGACGTTCGAGGACTTCTTGACCACATCCTTGACCGGCATCCTCGGTGGGTAGGAGCCGGGGTCACTGTAGCTGAACTCGCCGATGGTGACCCTGCTGGGTGTGTCGATCTGCGTGTCCGGTGTGACGATGCCCTCTTCGAGGGCAGCTGAGATCGTCACAGCCTTGAGGGTCGATCCCGGTTCGTAGATGTCGGTGACAGCCCTGTTACGCATGGCGTCGGCGTCGTAGTTCGATCGATCGTTCACATCGATCGTCGGCCAGTTCGCCATCGCGAGGATCTCCCCCGTTTTGGGGTTCACAACGACGATGGATCCGCCCACCGCGTTGGTGCGCTCGATCGCTGCAGCGAGAGCCTGCTCCGTTGCGAACTGGATCGCGCGGTCGATCGTCGTCACGATATCCGCGCCGGGGGTCGCTGGGTCGACCAGTGTCTCACCCTGAGGGATCACCCTTCCGTACGGGTCACGCTCGACGATCAAACGGCCGGGATCGCCGATGAGCTCGGAGTTGAACGTCTTCTCGAGGCCCTCGACCCCATCCCCATCGTCGTACCTGGTCATCCCGATCACCTGGGCGGCGATCGCCCCCGCAGGGTAGATCCGCAGCGGCTCTGGCTGAAAGAAAACTCCGGGGAGGTCTGCCTCATCGACCGCGGCCTTGATCGCGGTCTTCTCATCGTTCCTTATGCGTTCGGAGATCCTCTGGTACTGGCTTCCGATCGACTGGGCCTCGATGAGCTCATTGGTGAGCGTTGTGACGTCTCTGCCAGAGAATGGCGCGAGGACAACCGCCGCTGCACTGAGGTCGTCGATCAATTGCGGATCGACGATGACGTTCCATCCGTCGACCGTCAATGCCAGTTCAACACCATCGCGGTCGTAGATCGTGCCCCGTGGTGCGGGTATCTGGTCCTCGCGGATGCGTTGGTCGAAGCCCCTGGTAGCGAGCTCAACCGCCTGAGCACCCTGCAAGTTGAAGAGGCGGAACCCCATGCCTGCCCAGGCGACCGTGAACGCGAGACCGACGATGAACAGCCGCCCGTCACTGCGTTGCCAGATCTTCGTCTTCTTGGCGGTGCGCTTCTTGCTCGCGCTCTGCTTGTGGCGCCGTTTTCGTCTCATGGCGTGACGTCCGGATCCGTGTCATCGTTCGAGACCCAGCCGCCAGCGATCGGCCAGTGCATCATCGTATCTCCGTTCTCAGCGAAATTCGGGCGCAGGTCGTGTCATGGGGCAGGTGTGCTCAGCGCGTTCGTCGGTGTGTCGTTGCCGATTGGCTATGCCAGGTCCCTGGAACCGGTCACGACGAGTGTGATCTGCTCCTCGG